>DAOMZC010000236.1:0-8190 GCA_035437965.1 Pseudomonadota bacterium | reverse complement strand
CAGAAAGTTCCTGGCGCCGCGGACGATCTCGGTCCGGCTCAAGGACCTGGCGCGCGGTCTTAGCGTCTTGGCCAGCGCATCGGCAGGCCCCACACGATCACCGAAAACGCGGACGGCTGGTCGGTGTGGAGCAGCAGCGCCCGCGGCGCCCTCTGCAGAAACTCCCACAATGTCGCGCAGTCCGGCGGCGGCGAAAGCGACAGTCCCGGCGGAGCCGGCCTGATCACGATCAGCGCCAAGGTCTCCGTCGCGTTCGAGCTGGAGGAGGCGCAGGCACCGGCCGGCCGGGCGGTCGGCGCGGCGATTCCCATCCAGCAGCAGGCCGTGATAGACAAAAGGCCGTGCTGCCCTGCGATGAACTGCTCGCCCGTCCGGCGCTCGCGCTCGCCGAGCTGGTGCGGCGCCGCGAGGTGTCCTCCACCGAGCTTGTCGGCCGCTGCCTGGAGCGGATCGCGGCGCTCAACCCGCGCCTGCAGGCGTTCGTCTCGGTCCTGGAGCGGTCGGCGCGGCGGTCGGCGGCCGCCATGGACGAGCAGCTGCGGCGGAGTGAGCCTGCCGCGCTGCCGCCGTTCTGGGGTCTGCCGATGGGCATCAAGGACCTCAACCTGGTCCGCGGCGCCTTCGCCAAGATGGGCTCGCGCGCTTTTACCTGGCTGTGGAGCCCGGTGGACGATGTCACGGTCGTCGACCTGCGGCGCGCCGGGTTCGTCATCGTCGGCAAGACCGCGACCTCGGAGCTCGCCCTTTTGCCGGTCACCGAGCCCGAGATCCACCCGCCGACGCGCAACCCGTGGAGCGAGGAGCACTCGGCCGGCGGCTCGAGCGGCGGCGCGGCGGCGGCGGTGGCGGCGGGCCTCTTGCCGGTGGCGCATGCCAGCGATGGGGCGGGGTCGATCCGGATTCCGGCGTCGTTCTGCGGGCTGGTCGGCCACAAGCCGACGCGCGGCCTTTTGCCCAACCCCTATCGGCACGTCGACACGTTCGGCTTCAGCACCTGCGGGGCGCTCACTCGCACCGTCGAGGATGCCGCGGCGATGCTGGATGTCCTGCGGCGCCGCCGGCCGGGCGCGGCGGGCTCGTTCCTCGCCGCGCTGGGCGAGCCGCTGCCCAGGCTGCGCGTGCAGCTTGTCACCCGCGCACCTGTAGGAACCACCGCGCCCGCGGTCGCCGAAGCGGCGCGGCAGGCGGCGGCGACTCTCAGCGCGCTCGGTCACGAGGTCACGGAAGCCGAGCCGCCGGCCGCGACCCTGGAGGAATTCCTGCCGCTGTTCCAGCGACTGGCGGCCAACGCGCCGGTGCTGCGTGACAGCGTGCTGCAGCCGGTGACGCGCTGGCTGCGCGCCGAGGGCCGGCGCTATCGCCGAGCCGAGCTTTTGCCGGTGCGCGATGCGCTGGCGGCGCGCGTGCTGCACTGGTTCGCCGACGCCGATGTCGTGCTCACACCGACGGTACCGGTGCTGCCGCCGCGGGTCGGTGCGCTGGCCGACCAATCTCCCGCGGCGTCGTTTGGCCGCGCCGCCGTGCTCGGCGCCTTCACTGCCATGTGCAACCTGACCGGGCAGCCGGCGATCAGCGTCCCGGGCGCGCAGTCGGGCGGCCTGCCGATCGGGGTTCAGCTGATCGGCCGCACCGGCAGCGACGCCCTGCTGCTGCAGCTCGCCCAGGAGCTGATGACGGCGAGCCGCTGAGCCGCCCGCGCGCGGCGCCGGTGGGAGAGGCGGTGGGAGGTCCGGATCGGGCGCGCGGACGGAGCCTGCCGGCGACTGGCTTTTGCCGCGCCCGGGCGGCGCGCGCGGACGCGAAAGAGGTTCGCGAATGCCTAATCGAGTCGACTTGCTTAACCAGAAACGTGGCTCCTCCCGCCGCACTACCATCCTCGGGCTCGCGGTCGCGGCGTCGCTTCAGCTGGCCGCCGGCTGCAACGGCACCGGCAGCACCGGCCAGGATGTCGACCTTGGGGTCGGCAACGGCGAACCGGACCTGGCGCTGCCGCCCAACCCGCCCCCCGGCTCGTTCCGGGTGACCGTCACCGTGAACGGCGGCTCCGGCACCGGCTCGGTCGTCAGTCAGCCGGGCTCGATCAGCTGCGGCGTCGGCACCAACGCGTGCGCCGCCGATTTCACGGCCGGCACCGTGGTCGCGCTGACCGCCGCCGGGACCAACGGCTCGGTGTTCTCGGGCTGGTCGGGGGCGTGCGCCGGCCAGGGCGCTGTGTGTACGCTGACCGTGAACGCCGACCAGACCGCCAGCGCCAACTTCGGAACGCTTTCGTGCAGCCCAGATGGAGTCTGCTGGGAGGCGCCGCTGCCGTTCGGCTACGATCTGAACGGCGTCGCCGCGATCAGCGCCAGCGATGTCTGGGCGGTGGGCAACTCGGGCGCCGCGGTGCACTACGACGGCAAGAGCTGGACCCACGTCCAGACCGGGACGAGCCAGGATCTGTTCGACGTCTGGGCGCGCAGCGCGAACGACGTGTGGGCGACGGCCGGCGCCGGCACCATGCTGCGCTGGGACGGCACCAAGTGGAACCGGATCTCCACCGGCTTCGCCAACGATATCTGCACCTACGTGTGGGGCACCGCGGACCGGCTGTTCGTCACCACCGCGCTGCAGTATGTCCTGCAGTTCAACGGGACGACCTGGCTGCGGCAGGACACCGGGACCCGTAGCGATACGCGGCTGGCGGCGATCACCGGGACCTCGAACACCGATGTCTGGGTGTTCGGCTTTGACCGCTACATCTCGCGCTATAACGGCGCCTGGTCGAGCACGCGGCCGGATCCGGCGGTAAACCCCGCCTACGGCAACTACACCAGCACCAGCGGGGCCTGGTCGGCGTCGGCCACCGACATCTGGGAGGTGACCAACCCCGGCTACGTCGCGCGCAACAACCCGCCCAACGGCGGCCTCGGCTTCGGCTTCACCCTGCAGGCGACCAAAGTCGCTCCCGGCGCCGGCTTCAGCGGCCTGTGGGGCACCTCCAGCAGCTCGATCTTCACCAACGGGCCGGGCGCGACCCTGTACCGCTACGACGGCACGCAGTGGAATCCCAACCCGACCGGCGTGAAGGATGTGGTGAACCTGACCAAGGTGCACGGGACCGCCAACACCGATGTGTGGGCGGTCGGCCAGCGCGGCGTCATCGCTCACTACGACGGGGCGGCGGCCACGGTCAAGCGCGGCAACGTGTTCAGCGGACCCAACATGCTCGGGGTGTGGGCCAGCGGTCCCAACGACGCCTGGTTCATCACCAACGCCGGCACCGTCGTCCACTATGACGGCGCCTCGTTCATCGAGAGCGCCCCGCTGGTCTCCGGCGGCGGCGCTGGCCTCAAGACGATCACCGGCACCGCTCCCAACGACATCTGGGTCGGCGGCAGCAACGGCGTGAACCCGGTGTTCCTGCGCTACGACGGCACTTCCTGGAAGCCGCAGACCCAGGCGCAGTTCTTCAACGGCACCGCCATCGACACCATGTACGCGGGCAGCAAGACCTCGGCGTTCGCGACCGGCGATCCGTCGCTGGCGGTGCAGAAGTGGGACGGCACGAGCTGGAAGATCGACACCACGCTGACGACGCTGGTAAATCCCATCTCGGTCCTGTGGGGCACCGGCGACACCAACGTCCTGGCGATCGAGAGCGCCTCGACCAAGCTGTGGCTGTATAACGGCGCCGCGTGGACCGTCGACAGCCGCATCAGCGCCGCGCTGTACTCGCTGGGAGGCTCCAGCAAGACCGACATCTGGGCCGGCGCCAGCCAGGCGGTGTGGCACTTCGACGGGACGGCGTGGACGCGGACCGCTCTGCCCCAGGCCACCGGAAACATCCTCAGCGTCTCGTCGGTCTCGGCGACCGATGCGTGGGCGATCGACTCGCTCGGCGGCACCTTCCACTACGACGGCAACACCTGGAAGCTGATGGACACCGGGATCAGCACCGCCAGCGTCGCCAAGCTCAACGCGTACTCGGTCGGTCCGCAGCTGACCTGGCTCGCCGGGCGCGGCATCCTGAGCGTCCGCAAGTAGTCCCAGGGGGTTCGCCCCCTTCCGCTCCCTCCTTTTTCCTCCCCAGCGCAGCTTCAGAGTCGGCGGACGTAGTCCTCGCCGTAGTACACGCGCACCGCGTTGCCGCGGATCAGCGCGTTGTGCTCCTGCCAGCGGGCGTGCTCGGCGTCGAGGTCAGCGCCCGCGGCGCGCGCCTGCAGCAGCGCCTGCAGCCGCGCCAGGGCGAGCCGGCGGTTCTGGTGCTGCGAGCGCTCCTGGCGAGCGACGGTAGACAGTCCGGTCGGGCGGTGGACGACGCGCACCGCGCTCTGCGTCTTGTTGACGTGCTGGCCGCCGGGTCCGGAGGCGCACAGCACGGAGATCTCGATGTCTTGATCGTTGAAGCTCGGGCGCTCGGGCAGGGCGAACTGCTCGATGCCGATGAACCAGTTCTGGCGCTTGTGGTGGGGGCGGAAGGGGCTCTTGCCGACCCACTGCACGGTGCCGACCCAGCCGGCGGCGAGCGCCTCGGGATCGCTCGCGTAGACCTTGGGCTCGACGGCGAGCAGCGCTGAGGCCAGGGTGTCGGGCGCCGCGCCCGCGGTCGCCTCGAGCAGCTCGGTGCGCAGGCCGAGGTCGGCGGCCTCGGCGCACAGGATCGGCATGAGCCGCGCCACCACCCGCTGGCACTCGGCGGGGCCGCGCCCGGCGGACAGCTGCAGCCACAGGCCGCCCCGGTTCACTCGCCACCGCCGCGCGTCTTGTAGGTGATGACCGGACGGAAGCTGGCCACGATCGAGCACAGCCCCGCCTGCACGAGCGCCGCGACCACCGAGTCGATGTCCTTGTACGCCTGGGGGGCCTCCTCGTAGAGCAGGTTGCGGTCCTCGCAGATGACCCGGCTCTTGAGCGGCGTCTCCAGCAGCATGTGCGGCCGGAAGCGCTCGGACAGCCGCGCCTTGGCCTCGCTGCGCTTCCACTTGCGCCCCGCCCCGTGCGCCAGCGAGAGGGCGCTCGCCTCGTCCGCAGCGGCGCTTGCTGCCGCCGGCCGGCGCGGGCTGACCAGGTAGCTGAGGGTGCCGCGCGAGCCCGGGATCACCACCTCTCCGCGGTCGGCCGGCGCCGCGCCCTTGCGGTGCAGGAAGCCGCCGCCGCACAGGGTCGTCGGGGTCACGCTGTTGTGACAGACATCGAGGATCGGGCTCGCCTGCGCCCCCAGCTGCTCGGCGAAGCGGTAGGCGATGAGCGCCCGATTGGCCTGCCCCCAGCGCACCGCGCGATCGTGCTGCCGCAGGTACTCGGTAAGCTCCGGCGTCCCCGCGGCCAGCGGCTGCGCTCCGTGGCGGCGAGCGTGCTCGCGCAGGATCGACTCGCCCAGGCCCCGCGAGCCGCTGTGGACGAGCAGCAGCAGGTGCTCCGCCGAGAGCCCGAGCGCCGCGAACGCCGCCTCATCTGCGATCGCCTCGACCTGCTGCAGCTCGGCGAAGTGGTTGCCGCCGCCGATCGTGCCGAGCGCCTGGTCATGCTCGGCCGCTTCGATGCCGCGCTCACCGAGCCACGCCCCGGTGTCGCCGTCCCACGGCGTCTCCAGCCCGTGCAGCCGCTCGGCCCACTTGTCGCGCTTTACCTTCTTCTGTTTAAGGTCGGTCTGCCACAGCCCCATGCCGCAGCCGATGTCGCCGCCGACAAGGTGCGGGTACACGACCCCGCGAGCGACCATCGCCGCCCCTATCGGATGCCCCTTGCCCGGGTGGAGGTCGGGCATGCCCACGCACAGCCGCACCCCCGGAAGGCGCGCCGTCGCCTCCAGCTGCCGCACCGCCTCACCTTCGATCCAGGTCTCGGGGCCGGCGACAAGGTGCACGCGCGCCGCGCCATCGCTCGGGGGAGCTGGGCCGGCCGATTCCTGCTTGGACTGGCCATCCGGTTTACTAGACGACGAGGTCATTTCCGCACTCCTGCAGCTACAGTTTGCCAGGTTCCCAGGTTCTAAAACCTGCTCGCCGGCCGGGCGCGGCCCCCGCCTGCTTGGCGCCGCGCTAGCGTCCTTGTAGCTTGGTCCGCTTGCCATCATGTTAGAATCTATAGTTGGTCTGAGCGCAGCGGGCTAAACCCATGCTACGGGAGAGAGCTGCGGCCTCCGGGCGCAGCTTGGAAGAGCCAAAAAAAGCCGGCCAGAACGCATGTCCGAACTGATGCCAAAACCTGACGACTTCGTCGGTGCGTATCGCATCGTGCGACCAATTGGCAAGGGCGGCATGGGCGCGGTCTTCGAGGCCGTGCACACCCGGACCGGCAAGGCGGCGGCGATAAAAGTCCTACACGCCCGCTTCACCGACGACACCGAGGCGCTCGCCCGGTTCCTCGCCGAGGGCCGGGCCACCGCCAAGCTCGATCACGCCAGCATCGTCCGCATCCTGGAGACCGGCCAGCTGCCGAGCGGCGCCTGCTACATCGCCATGGAGTACCTGCGCGGCGAGACGCTCGGCGCGCGCCTCAAGCGGCAGGGGCGCCTGGGCCGCGACGCGCTGCGCATCGGCAGCCAGATCGCCTCCGCGCTCGTGCAGGCGCACCGGAAGAACATCATCCATCGCGATCTGAAGCCGTCCAACCTCATCCTCTCGGAGGGGGACGCCGACGGCAGCGGTCGCGACCAGGTCAAGATCATCGACTTCGGCATCGCCAAGATTGCCGACGACGAAGGCGGCGACTTCCGCACCCGCACCGGGACCATGATCGGCACCCCGATCTACATGTCGCCCGAGCAGTGCCGCGGCGTCGGCGTGACCGACCGCACCGACGTCTACGCCCTGGGCGTCATCCTCTACCAGGCGCTGGCCGGCAAGCCACCGTTCTACTCGCGCGCCGACGGCGACATCCTGGCCATGCACATCCTGGTCGAGCCGCGCCCGCTGCGCGAGGTCGAGCCGACCCTGCCGCCGCCGGTGAGCGAGTTCATCGCTCGCATGCTCATCAAGACCGCCGAAGAGCGCCCGAGCATGGCCGAGGTCGCGACCGAGCTCGTGCGGCTGGCCGAAGATCCCACGTGGCCGGTCGCGCCCGCCGCCGGTCCCGCGTCTACCAGCGGCGCTGCCGTGCCGCCCGTCAGCGCCGCACTGGCTGCCGACGCCGCGCTCGATCTCGCCCCCAGCGAGGAGCCCGCCTCCATCCAGCAGGTGACCATCAACGAGGCAATCGAGTCCGCTCCGCCGACGATGATGACGCCGCCGACGACGACGACGCTCGCGCCGATCACCGGGCAGAGCGCCTCGGTCAGCGCCCCGCCGACGAGCGTCCGCAGCCGCCGCATCGCCGTCGCCAGCGCCACGGGCATCGTCGTCCTCTCGCTCGGCGCCGCGCTGATCATCCGGGGCGGGCTCACAAGCCAGCGCCCGCCCGCCGTGAGCGCCCCCCAGCACGTCGTCACGGCCCGGCCGCAGGTCACCGCGGTGCCCATCGAGCCCACCACCGTCCCAAGTCCGCCTGCCCCGTCGGCTCAGCCCGCGCCGGCGCTCGTCCGCTGGTCGGTTCGCAGCCAGCCCCCCGGCGCCGAGGTCCTCACCGAGAGCGGTGAGACCCTCGGCCAGACCCCGCTGTCCCGTCAGCATCCGCGCGCCGGTGGCACCCAGACCCTCATCCTGCGCCTCTCCGGCTACCGCGACGCCCAGCTCAGCCTGAGCCTGAGCAGCGACGAAGAGCGCGAGGCCACGCTGGTCGCCGCCGAGCCCGCCAAGGCCAAGCCCAAAAATTTCAGCAAGCGCGGCGCTGGCAAGCCGCGCCCCGGCCAAGGAAGACACCCAGCTGATGACACGACGATCTTGCTCGACTTCAAGACCAAAAAAGTCCTCAAGTAGCCGCTGCGCCGTCGCCGCCGTGCTCTTCCTCGGGGCCGCCCCCGCCCTCGCTGCCGGCGAGGACTTCGCGTCCCACGTGCAGAAGGCGCAGAGCTGCTACGACGCCAAGGACTTCGACTGCGCCGTGCGCGAGCTCCTGGGCGCCTACCAGCTGAAGCCGGTGCCCGGCCTGCTGCTCAACATCGGCCACGCCCACCTCGACGCCAACCGGCCGCAGGAGGCCCTGACCTTCTACACCCTGTACCTGAACTCGGAGAAGCGCCTGACCCCCGCCATCCGCGCCGAGGTCGAGAAGTTCCGCGAGCAGGCGCGCCAGAAGCAGCGCGACGCCGCCGCCCAGCCCGCGCCAACG
>DAOMZC010000235.1:0-8198 GCA_035437965.1 Pseudomonadota bacterium | reverse complement strand
GGGCGGGCGCCCGGGGCGGGTGCCGCTCATCAGTCCAATCGACGGCACCGTGATGACCCGCGAGGTCTCGCTGGGGCAGGCGGTGCAGCCGGCCTCCGACGCGTTCAAGGTGGCCAACCTCTCGCACCTGTGGGTGCTGCTCGACCTGTTCGAGAAGGATCTGCCCTACGTCCACGTGGATCAGAAGGCGGTCCTGCGCACCGAGGTCTACCCCGGCCGCAACTTCCCCGCCCGCGTCGCCTACGTCGGCCAGGCCATCGATGAGAAGACCCGCACCGCCCCGGTGCGCATCGAGTTCGACAACACCGACGGCCTGTTCCGCCCGGGCCAGTTTGTCACCGCCACCCTGCACGGCGATCCGTCGCGCGCCCTGGCCGAGGTGCTGGCGGTGCCGCGCAGCGCCGTGCTGACGGTCGAGGGCAAGCCGCTGTTGTTCGTCGCCAGCGGCGAAGGCGGCTTTGTCCGCCGGCCCGTCGAGCTCGGCGTCTCGGGCGGCGGCCTGGTCGAGATCCGCGCCGGGGTCGAGCTCGGCGAGCGGGTGGCGACCGACGGCGGCTTCCTGCTCAAGAGCGAGCTCCTGAGGTAAGTCATGGCGAGCCACCCAGGAATTCTCCCGCGAATCGTCCGCTTTTCAGTGCGCCGCCGTGGCATCGTGCTTTTGGTCTGGGCGGTGATCGCGGCGGCGGCGTTCGCCGCGGTCAAGCGGCTGTCCATCGATGCGGTGCCCGACGTGACCAACGTCCAGGTATCGGTGCTCACCGCCGCCCCCGGCCTGTCGCCGGCCGAGGTCGAGCAGTACATCACCTACCCGGTCGAGACGGCGATGAACGGGCTGCCCGACGTGACCGAGATCCGCTCGGTCAGCCGCACCGCGGTCTCGGCGGTGACCGTCATCTTCAAAGATCACGTCGATGTGTGGTTCGCGCGCCAGCTGGTCTCCGAGCGCATGAAGCTGGCCGAGGCGGAGATCCCGGCCGGCTATGGCCGCCTGGAGCTGGCGCCGGTGTCCACCGGACTGGGCGAGATCTACGAGTTCTACCTGGAGTCCACCGACGGCCAGCACACGCCCATGGAGCTGCGTACGCTGCTCGACTGGGTCGTCGCCTACCGGCTGCGCTCGGTCCCCGGCGTCATCGAGGTGAACGCCATGGGCGGCGAGTCCAAGCAGTATCAGGTGATCATCCAGCCCAAGCGCCTCGCCGAGTACAAGATCACCCTGGCGACGATCTACGAGACGCTGCGCCGCAACAACGCCAACATCGGCGGCGGCTACATCGAAAAGGGCGGCGAGTCCTACGTCATCCGCGGCGAGGCGCAGTACCGCGACCTCGAGGACATCGGCAGCACCGTGGTCGCCACCGACGCCGACGGCACGCCGGTGCTGCTCAAGCAGCTGGCGACCGTGAAGCTCGGGCCGGCCCTGCGCTTCGGCGTCGTCACCAAGCACGGCAAGGGCGAGATCGTCGCCGGTACCGTGATGATGCTGATCGGCCAGAACTCGCGCGAGGTAGTGACCAACGTAAAGCTCAAGCTCGCCGAGATTCAGAAGGATCTGCCGGCCGGGGTGAAGCTGTCCACCTACTACGACCGCGCCGAGTTCATCAACCGCATGCTCAAGACCGTCTTCATCAACCTGACCGAGGGGGCGGCGCTGGTCGTGCTGGTGCTGTTTCTGACCCTGGGCTCGCTGCGCGGCAGCATCATCGCCGCGCTGGCGATTCCGCTGTCGATGGGCATCGCGGTGATCGGGATGGTGCGCCTTGGCGTGGTCGGCAACTTGATGTCGCTCGGGGCTATCGACTTCGGGCTGCTCGTCGATGGGGCGATCGTCATGCTCGAGGCGACGATGGCGGCGGTGGTGCTGACGCGGCGCCAGCGGCCCGAGCTCGGGGTGACCGAGGTGGTCGCGAGCTCGATGGCGCAGTCGGCGCGCGCGGTGGCGTTCTCGGTGGCGATCATCATGATGGTCTATCTGCCGCTCATGGCCCTTGAAGGAGTCGAGGGGCGGATGTTCAAGCCGATGGCGATCACTGTCGCTCTCGCGCTGTTCGGGGCGCTGGTGTTCACCCTTCCGGCGTTCCCGGCGCTGTCCGCCTATCTGCTCAAGGCGCCCTCGGGTGCCGACGGTGGTCACGGGCACGGGGGGTTCTGGGGGCGCCTGCAGGATGGCTATGGCCGGCTGCTGCAGCGCGCGCTCGATCGGCCGGGGTGGGTGATGGCGGTGGGCAGCGGACTGCTCTTGGTTACGCTGCTCCTCGCCACAACGTTGGGCGCCGAGTTCGTGCCGCGCCTTGATGAGGGTGAGCTGTCGCTGGACATCAAGCGCCTGCCGTCGATCTCGATCAGCGAGGCGCAGCGCCTGGGCGTCCAGGTCGAGCAGGTCCTGTCCCGCTTCCCCGAGGTCAAGTCGATCGTCACCCGCACCGGCCGCGCCGAGGTCGCCACCGATCCCGTCGGTCCCGACGAGACCGAGGTCATGGTCAAGCTGAGCGAGAAGAAGGAGTGGCGCACGGCGCACGATCTGGACGGCCTGGGCGAGAAGATCAAGGAGGCCATCGAAGCCGAGGTGCCGGCGACGTTCATCTCGGTCTCGCAGCCGATCGAGGATCGGATAAACCAGCTCCTGTCCGGCTCGCGCGCCGACGTGGTGGTCAAGGTGTTCGGGCCGGACCTGCTGGTCAGCAAGGGACTTGCCGACCGGGTGGGCGCGCTCATGCGAACGGTGCCGGGGACCGGCGACCTGCGGGTGCAGCGGGTGCTGGGGTTGCCGCTGCTCAACGTCAAGGTGGACCGCAAGCGCCTGGCGCGCTACGGGATCCCGGCCGATGAGGTGCTCGATGTGGTGGAGGCCTCGCGGGTCGGTCGCAGCGTCGGCAAGGTGTTCGAGGGGGCGCGCCGCTTCGACCTCGCGCTGCTCTTGCCGCCGACGCAGCTCACGCCGGAGTCGTTCGGGGATCTCTGGGTCGGCACCCACACCGGACACCTGGTGCCGCTGGCCCAGGTCGCCGACATCCGCGAGAGCGAGGGACCAGCGGTGATCAATCGCGAGTCGCTGGAGCGTCGGGTGATGGTCGAGGCCAACATCCGCGGCCGCGATCTGGTGAGCTACGTAACCGATGCGCAGAAGCGGGTCACCGACGAGATCAAGCCGCCGCCCGGCTATCACCTGGAGTGGGGCGGCCAGTTTGAGAACTTCACCCGCGCGCAGAACCGCTTGCTGCTGGTGTTGCCGATGGCGCTCGCCATCATCTTTACGATGCTGTTTCTGATGTTCGGCAGTGCGCGCTACGCGCTGGCGGTGTTCGCCTGTGTGCCGCTGGGCCTGGTCGGCGGGGTGCTGGCGCTGAAGCTGCGCGGTCTGCCGTTCTCGATTCCGGCCGCGGTCGGCTTCATCGCCCTGTGCGGAGTCGCGGTCTTGAACGGCGTCGTGCTGGCCTCCGAGCTCAAGCGCCGGCTGCAGGATGGCCAGCCGCTTGGGGCGGCGCTCGCCGACAGTGCGCAGGGTGGCCTGCGGCCGATCGTGACCACTGCTCTGGTGGCGGCGATCGGGTTTCTGCCGATGGCGCTGTCGACGCGCGCCGGGGCCGAGGTGCAGCGCCCGCTGGCCACCGTGGTGATCGGCGGCATCCTGTCTTCTACGCTGCTCATGCTCGCCGTGCTGCCGGTGGTGCTGAAGCGCCTGCTGCACGCCGAGAGCGGGTCCGCAGCGGCCGAGACCGACGTCGAAGCCGCCGAGGCCGAGATTGCGGCAACGACGGCCGAGATCGATCCGCAAGCGTCCCCTGAGAGCAGCCAGGAGCTCGATCATCCGTCGGAAGAGGCCTAAGCGGTCCTTCAGCCCCGCAATGTCTTTCTCACCCAGCGGCCCGATGTCGCGGAGCCGGGGCCGGTCAAGGTCATCGACTTCGGGCTGGCCAAGTTTCTCGATGGTCAGGGCAGCAGCCGGGGCTCGGACGGGCTGCTCATCGGCACGCCGGAGTACCTGGCTCCCGAGGCGTGGCGCGGCATCAGCAGCGACATCGACGCGCGCTCGGATCAGTGGTCGCTGGCAGTGCTCACCTACCGCATGCTGGCCGGACGGATGCCCTTTGATGGCACGTACGACACTGTCATGCTGGCGCGCGAGATCCTCAGCGCGACGCCGCACCCGCTGCGCCAGCTGGTGCCGGACCTGCCGCTGCACGTCGAGGCGGCGATTACCCAGGCGCTCGCCAAGGACAAGGGGCTGCGGTTTCCCAGCGTGCTCGATTTCGTCCGCGCCCTGCATGGCCTGCCGCTGTCCAGCACGGTCCAGCTCCGCCGTGACGCGCCGGCCGCGCCGCTCCTTTATAATGAGCGGCCGACCGCGGCGCTGCTCGACTACAGCGACCGGCCGACTGCAGCGCTGCTCGACTACAGCGACCGGCCGACCGCGGCGCTGCCGCTCGGACCGGACCACGCCGCCGTGGTCGCGTCGGCCTACTCGCCGCCGGCAGAGCTGACCGCGCTCCTGCCCGCGGTCCCGGTCTCGCCGTCGCGACCCTCGATCTTTACGGCGTCCGCGCAGACCCCGGCGCGGTCGTGCGGTAAAGAGGGCTGGCGCTGGCGACGGCTGGCCGCGGTGCTGAGCCTGGTGGCGGTCGGAGCAACCGCTGGCCTCATGCTGTCGCGGGGGCAACCCGAAGCTTCAGCCTCAGGTCAGGCTGCCGCGCCGCTGCTCGACTCGGCTGCGGTCGGCGCGACCCCAGCCCCGCCGTGGACGCCGGCGGGCGAACCGGCGACCGCCGCCGCGAGCATCATGCCCGGTCTATTCCACGAGCCGCGCAGCAGCTGCAGCTGCGCACCGCCAGTCCCCATCGTATCGTCCGCGGCCTGCCCACCGGTCAGCCCCAGCGCGAGCCCGGCCCCCGGCCGCCACCCGCCGTCCCTCCGTCGCAAGGCGCAGTCCAAGTTCCCGCTCAGCACCACCGCGGTCAGCCGCTACCTGCGCCGCCTCGACTAGCTGCCCTTGGGGAGCTCGAACCAGAAGGTCGCGCCGCGGACCGGGTTGTTGGTCGCTCCGATACGCCCGCCGTGCAGCTCGATCATCCGCTTGCAGATGGCCAGCCCATGCCCCGAGCTGTGCTCGCCGCCGGTCGGCCGGTTGCTGAGGCGCGCGTGCTTGCGAAACAGCTTGGTCAGATCGTCGGCGGTCAGACCCGGCCCCTGGTCCTCGACCTCGAAGCGGACCGCGGCCGGCAGCGCGCACACCCGCACCGTGGTGCGCGTCCCTCCGGTGCTGAACTTCAGCGCGTTGCCGACCAGGTTCTGCATCACCTGCTCGACCCGCGCCGGATCCGCCAGCACCTGGACCGGACCTGCGGCTTCATTAAGGACCAGCTCGATCTGCTTGCGACTGGCCACAGAGCGGAAGTCCTCGACCGCCTTGGCGGCGATGGACCGCAGGTCGAGCTCGACCCGCGCCAGGGTGAACTGGCCGTCCTCGATGGCCTGCATGTCGAGGAAGTCCTTCACCAGGCGGCGCATGTCCGAGGCCCGCCGCTGGATCGCCACCGCGATCGCCGCCCCCTCCGCCGTCATCGTCGTGCCGGCGGGGAAGTACTCGACGAGGACCTCGGCGCCGCCGAGGATGGTGGTGAGCGGATTTTTCAGGTCGTGGCTGGCGATGCGCAGAAACTCGTCCTTGAGCCGCGCCAGCTGGAGCAGCGCCCACTGGGTGCGGATGCGCGCCAGCAGCACCGGCAGGTCGATGGGCTTGGTCACGTAGTCGTTGGCGCCCGCCTCGAGCGCGCCGACCACCTCGGCCGCGGCGTCGCGCCCGGTCACCATCACCACCGGCAGCTCCGACAGGGTGAAGTTCTGGCGAATCTCCCGCAGGAGGTCGAGCCCGCTCATGCCCGGCATCGACACATCGAGCAGCATGAGGTCGAACGGCTCGCTGCGCATGCGCTCGATAGCCTCGGGCCCGCTCAGAGCGCAGGTGCACTCGAACTCGTAGCTGGCCAGAAACTCGGCGACTATCGCACTGGCGTCATAATAGTCGTCGACGATAAGAACACGCGGCATGGTCCTGGGTGGATGGCTCGATAGCCTTTAGGCGATTGTAACGGCAAGGCGGCCGCGCAGGGGACTGAAATCGACCACCAGGCGCCGGTTGGGGCCGGCGTAAGGAAAAGTGAACGAGCGTTTGCTGAGTCAGCTGATACACTAGGTTTGTCGTAGATTCTGCAAAAGCTCATCCGTGGGGAGTCCATGCAGCAGGCTTGGTGGTGCCCAGAGGCGGTCGCAGCGCCCGGCAGCCGTCACCGAGGGGGCGCCAAGGTCGGGACAGGCCCAGCTCGGGCCCAGCTTGGGGCCGGCTCGGCCCAGCTTGGGTCCGGCTCTATGCCAGCCGCAGCGAACGGCAAGAAATACTCTAAAGGTTGATTGCCGCGATGGATGCTGACACCTTCATAGCTCTCTGCGGATCCTTGTTCGAGGCGACACTGCTCGTATCGGTAGAAGGGTCCGTGCTGGCGGGCAATCCCGCGGCCGCGGCGCTGTGCGGGCGCGCTGAGCTGCGCGACTGCCCGCTAAGCGACCTGGTGCTCGAGTCGAGCGACAAGCTGAAGGACTACCTCGATCGGTGCGCCGGCAGCCGCAAAATGGTGCAGAGCGAGCTATTCTTCCGCGCCGCCGAGGGACTGTTTCACAGCTGCCGGGTCGACGGGGCGCTCGCGTGGCCGGCGCAGGATGGGCGGCCGGCGCTGCTGCTCCTTCAGTGTCGTGACAAGGGCGCCGAGCCCGGCCAGTTCGCCGCCCTGCACGACAAGATCACCTCGCTGTCGCACGAAATTGCCGAGCGCCAGCGCGCCGAGGCCGAGCTGTACGCCCAGCGCGAGTCGCTGCACGTCATCCTGGCGAGCATCGGCGATGCGGTCATCGCCACCGACAACCAGGGCCTGATCACCTTCATGAACCCCATCGCCGAGGGGCTGACCGGCTGGCAGCAGGACCAGGCCAAGGGCAAGCCGCTGCGCGAGGTGTTCCACATCATCGGTCACCCCAACCGCCAGCCGATTGAAGATCCGGTCTCGCGGGTCTTGCTGGAAGGCAAGAGCGTGGGCGTGGCCAATCACATGCTGCTCATTTCGCGGCCGGGCTTTGAGCGGCCCGTCGAGGACTCGGCGGCGCCGATCCGCGACAACCAGGGCCGCATCATCGGCGTGGTGCTGGTCTTCCGCGACGCCAGCGGGCGCCGCGAGCAGGATCGCCAGGCCGAGGCGCTGCTCGCCCGCGAGAAGGCGGTGCGCGAGCAGGCGCAGCTCGCCAACCGGATCAAGGATGAGTTCCTCGCCACCCTCTCGCATGAGCTGCGCACGCCGCTGAGCGCGATCACCGGCTGGGTCGAGCTGCTGCAGCATGCCAACCTGCCGCCCGAGCAGGCCGCCCACGGGCTGGAGGTGATAAAGCGCAACGTCCGCGCCCAGACCCAGCTCATAAACGACCTGCTCGACGTGTCGCGCATCCTGTCGGGGAAGCTGAGCATCGAGAGCAAGGCGGTCAACCTCATCCAGGTCATCGCCGCGGCGCTCGACTCGGTGCAGCTGGCGGCGAGCGCCAAAGGGGTCAGCCTCCGCACCCACCTCAATGCCGACGCCAGCCAGGTGCAGGGCGATCCGACGCGGCTGCAGCAGATCCTGTGGAACGTCCTGCACAACGCCATCAAGTTCACCCCGACCGGCGGCTGCGTCGATGTCCGGCTGGAGCTCGATGGGAAGTCGGTGCAGATCACGGTCACCGACAACGGTGTGGGCATCGAGTCGGAGTTTCTGCCCCACCTGTTCGAGCGCTTCCGCCAGGCCGACAGCACCACCACCCGGCGCCACGGCGGGCTGGGGCTGGGGCTGGCGCTGGTGCGCGAGCTCACCGAGCTGCACGGCGGGCTCGTCGTCGCCGACAGTCCGGGCATCGGCAAGGGGACGACGATCACCATCTGGCTGCCCCAGCGCACGGCGCCGCTCGCCGGCCGCAGCATCCAGAGCAGCCCGTCGCGGATCAGCGAGCCGACCCTGGTCCGCCAGAACCGGCTCACCGGCCTGGTCACGCTGCTCGTCGAAGACGACGATGACTCGCGCGAGATCGTCGCCATGCTCCTTTCCAGCTATGGCGCCGAGGTCATCGAGGCCCGCTCGGCGGCCGAGGCGATGCGGCAGTTGACCCGCAGCGTGCCCGACGTG
>DAOMZC010000234.1:0-8226 GCA_035437965.1 Pseudomonadota bacterium | reverse complement strand
ACCGGCAGGCCGCGCGGCAGAGCGTGGGCGCTGCCGGGGAGGAAGTTCAGCTGGCTTTCAGGGAAAGAGCGGGAAGGAGCCGGCCCGAGCAGGCCGGCAGAGGGGGGCTGCGGCTGGCCTAGCGGGCGACGCGGGTGGGGCCGCTGCGACCGGGTCGACCGCCGCCGAAGCTCGCCGCGAACAGCTCCTGGATGGCGGCGCGGCCATCCTCGGACAGGCTGCGGGTGCCGGTGCCGGTGAAGCGGCTGTGGGTGATCGTGGGCTTGCTCGGCTGCCAGGCGCGCGAGGAGTGGTTCCAACTGAACCAGCTGCGCCGCTCCTGATCGTAGACGTGCAGGAGCTTCTGCTGGTGGCGCGCCAGCTCGGCCGCCCAGCCGGTGCCGCCCTTGACGGTGTCGTCGCGCTGGATGACGCCGACGATGAACACCTCCTGCGAGGAGTTCACCTGGTGCCAGATGCTCTGCAGCACGCGGCGCAGGGTCGCGTTCTGGTGATACGGCCGGTGCATCGTCGCCGAGACGTAGGCCAGGCTCACGTCGCCGTCGCGCAGCTCCTCATCCGAGAGCAACCGCAGCCCGCGGGTGCGCGCCACCGGATGCCCCTCGAACGAGTAGTTCTCTTCCTTGAGCCCGTAGCGCTCGGCGCACACCCCGAACTCGGCCTCGGCCCCGATGGCGCCGCCCGAGAGCAGCGTATAGGCGGCCGGCGGCAGATCCTCGGCCGGGGCGTGGGGAGCCCGCGCATCGACAAGCCGCATCGTGTCGGGGTGGAGGATGAGGTGGGTGTCGCTGACCGCGGTGTTGTCGTGGTCCTTGAGCAGCCGCACCGCCAGGTGCTTGTCGACCGGCTGCAGGAACACCACCAGGCTGATGTTCTTCTGGAAGCGCTCGCACGGCTGCGGCACCTTGTCGGGCACCGAGTCGCCGATCTGGTGACGGTGGACGAGCGCCGTCATCCACAGCTCGACGCCGAGCTGCTTGGCCAGGGCGCACAGCCCGTCGAGCTCCTCGGAGCTCGCCTTGCCCCAGTCGTAGGAGTCGATGAGGATGACGTCCGGGGTGAACTTGGCGTGCTGCGACAGCACATCGAGCGCGTTCTTGAGCCGCTCGACCGAGAACTCGTTGGTGCCCTGGCCGTGGCCGTGCAGGGTGAAGGCCTGGATGATGCGGTTGCGGCCGATGATCTCCTGCGTGGCGGCGACGTCGCTCAGCCGGGTGGCGCGAGCGAGGTCCTGAAAGACCGCGTCATACCAGCTGCGGACGTGGTCCACCGGTGCATCGAGCGACACGTGGAAGACCTTGCGGTCCCGCATCAGGTCGTCGAGCGCGATGTGGACCAGAAACGCCGTCTTGCCGACGCCCGCGCGCGCCATGACGACACCCAGGTTGCCTCGCCCTAGGCCGCCGTGGCTCGACTGCTCCAAGATTCGCAGGGGGCTCTGTTCGTTGATTTCCTTGCGGTGCATGGTGGCCTCCTTCTGCGACTACTTCTTTGCCTTCTCTTCTTTGGCTTTGGCCTTGGCGATCAGGTCCTCGCCTATTTGCTGCGGCACCGGGGCGTAGCGCGAAAACTCCATCGAGAACTCCGCCTTGCCCTGGGTTGCCGAGCGCATGGTCGTCGCGTAGCCGAACATCTCGGCCAGCGGCACCTCGGCCTCGACCGTCGACATCCCATCGGCCTCGGTCGTACCGATGATCATGCCGCGTCGCGCCATCAGGGTCGAGAGCATATTCCCGCTGTGCTCGGAGGGCCCCTCAAGGGCAACCTTCATGATCGGCTCCAGGATCTGCGGCTTGGTCTTGGCGTAGGTCTCACGCCAGGCGCCACGCGCCGCCTCTTGGAAGGCGATGTCCGAGGAGTCGACCGCGTGCGAAGCGCCGTCGGTGAGGGCCGCGCGGATGTTGACCACCGGGAAGCCGATGAGGCGCCCCTTGGGCAGCATCGAGCGGAAGCCCTTCTCGACGCTGGGGATGAACTCGCGCGGCACGTTGCCGCCGGTCACCTCGTCGAGGAAGTCGAAGTCCTTCTCGGCGCACGGCTCGAGGTAGCCGACGACCTTGCCGTACTGGCCCGAGCCGCCGGTCTGCTTCTTGTGCGTGTAGTTGAACTCGGCGCGCTGGGTGAACGTCTCGCGGTAGGCGACCTGCGGCGGGCTGACCACGACCTGGGCCGAGTACTCGCGCTTCATGCGCTCGATGTACACGTCCAGGTGCAGCTCGCCCATGCCGGCGAGCAGGGTCTCCCCGCTCTCGGGGTCGACCTCGCAGCGCAGCGTCGGGTCTTCCTTGGTGAAGCGCTGGATCGCCTTGCTCATGTTCATCTGAGCCTTTTGATCCTGGGGCTTGATCGCGATCTTGATGACCGGATCCGGCACGTACATCGACGTCATCGCCACATTCAGCGACGAGGTGAACGTATCGCCGGAGTTGCAGTCGATGCCGAACATGGCGACGATGTCACCCGAGCCGGCGTCGCTGATGTCCTCCTTGTCGTCGGAGTGCATGCGCACCAGACGCGACACCTTGACCTTGCGGCCGGTGCGGGTGTTCTGGATGACGTCATCTTTTTTCAGGCTGCCCTGATAGACGCGCATGTAGGTGAGCTGCCCGTAGCGCCCGTCCTCGAGCTTGAAGGCCAGAGCCACCGTCGGCAGGTTGTTGTCCGCCTTGAGCTCGATCTTCTTGTTGTCGGGGCTGTCGAGGTCGATGCACTCGTTGACGACCTCGCTGGGGTTCGGCAGGTAGTAGGTCACCCCGTCGAGCAGCAGCTGGACCGCCTTGTTCTTGTAGGCCGAGCCGATCATCACCGGCGTCAGCTTCATCTCCAGGGTGCCGCGGCGGATCGCGTCGCGCACGAGCTCCGGGGTCACCCGGTCCTCGAGGATCGCCTCGGTCAGGGCGTCGCTGAACATCGACACCGCGTCGAGCATCTCCTCGCGCGCCTCCTGCGCCTGCTGGCGCATGTCGGCCGGGATCGCCCCGCGGTGGATGTTCTCGCCGTTGTCGCCGGTGAAGGTCACGCCTTCCATGGTGACCAGGTCGACGACGCCGCTGAACTTGTCCTCAAGCCCGATCGGCAGCTGCAGGAGCACCGGGTTGTGCCCGAGCTTCTCGCGCAGCTGCTGCTTGACGCGCAGGGGGTTGGCCCCGGTGCGATCGCACTTGTTGACAAACGCGATGCGCGGGACCTTGTAGCGGCGCATCTGGCGATCGACGGTCAGCGACTGGCTCTGCACGCCGGCGACGGCGCACAGGACGAGGATCGCGCCATCGAGGACGCGCAGGGCGCGCTCGACCTCGATGGTGAAATCGACGTGGCCCGGCGTGTCGATGATGTTGACGTGATGGTTGGCCCAGGAGCAGTACGTCGCAGCGCTCTGGATGGTAATCCCGCGCTCGCGCTCCAAGTCCATGCTGTCCATCTTGGCCCCGACGCCGTCTTTCCCCTTGACCTCGTGGATGGCGTGGATGCGCTTGGTGTAAAACAGGATGCGCTCTGTCAGCGTGGTCTTTCCGCTGTCGATATGGGCGGAAATCCCGATGTTTCGGACCCTCGAGAGATCAGTAATCACGGCCTCGACTCCATAAGATGCCCGTCCGAGCGGTGCGGACGTGCCGGACGGATTTTCTTCAGATAGGGGGGTTTGGCAAGGAAAAACTGCGCACAGCGTAGTGCGCGCCAGGCTCCGCAGCTTAGCGCGCTCTATCTTCGAGCGCATCCAAAAGGTGTACGGCGGGGAGCTTGCCGGCGGCCCCACGGGCCTGCCTCTCCGTCGCTGTGAGGGGTCAGCTGGCGGCGCTTGAAAGCGCCGAATCAATGCCCAATTGCCATGTCGCTGGGCGGTTTTTTTCGAGTCTTCGGGCGAGTCTTCGGGCGAGCTCAGGCTCCTTATAACTATTTTTTACTTACGATTTACTGCGCCGCGGTGGGGGCCTGGACGGGCAGGCGGTTCCCGGGCGGCGGCAGGCCGGCGAGCAGCGACTTTTTGACCGGCGGCCGCAGGATCGACAGCGCCTTGCCGTTTTTATCCAGCAGCTCGACCCGCACCGGCTTGCCCGCCGGCAGATCGAGCCAGAAGGTGGTCTCGGTCCGGGTGTGGCCCAGGCCCTTTACCGGCTGGCCGTCGATCAGCACGCGCAGGTCGGGGGCCGGGATGACGAACGTCGCGGCGGCCACCGCCCGCTCGGCGCGCACCGTCGCGCTGCCATCGCTGCCGAGCCGCACCGTCGCCTCGGCCATGCCACGCATGTGATCGCCCAGCTGCTGCAGCGTCGGCACCCACAGCGTCCCCCGCCGCACCCGCGCCGCCAGCTGCTGGAACAGCTCGGCCAGCTTGGGGTGGGGGACGATCTCGCCGGAGTGGCGGCCGGGCACCATCAGGTTGCGCTTGGCGAACATGCTGCCCGGCGGGTGGAACGACTCAAGGTAAGTGTGGGCGATGTGCAGGCCGCGCTCGCGCTCCAGCTGATCGAGCGCCTTCTTCTTATAGAGGGCGAAGAACTTGGCGCTGTCCATGTACGTCGTCATCGACGAAAACAGCCACAGGCTGGCCGGCGTCCCCGGCCACAGCCGCCCCGCCGGCCACAGCACCGGCACGTAGTGCTCGAGGTGGCGCGGGGCCAGCAGGTTCAGCGTGCTGCTCGCCGCGACATCGAGGCCCGACCAGGCGTAGCCGTAGCTGTGCTGCGCCAGCAGATCGACGATGCCGAACTCGCCGGTCTGGTAGCCGCGGTTGATGAGCGCCTCGCAGTTGGTGTAGGGCTGGTGGTCGATCCAGGTCCGCGACTGCCAGCGCTCGAAGAACTGCAGGGCCTCCTCGGTGCGGTCGCGCTCGTCGCGCAGCGGGGTCGCCGAGTGCGGGGCGAGCTCCCAGCCGGCCTTGGCCAGGCGCTCGGCCAGCTCGGCCACCTCGGGGTCGTCGAGCTGGGGGCGGCCGCCGCCGGTGGGATCGACCTGGGGGCGCTCGTAGCGCTGGCGGAACGACTGCGAGTTCTTGGAGGGACGGCGCAGCCGGCCGGGCTTGCCGAGGCTCCGCAGCGCCGCCGGCAAAAGCGGCGCCGGGGCCGGGCTGGCGACGAGCGGCGCCGGGGCCGGCTCACCGCTCGACAGCCACAGGGCCTTGGTGATGAGCAGGCCGCTGCCGAGGAGCCCGCCCTTGCCCCAGCCCGGCGCGGTGGGGTCCGAGGTCCCCCCGGCCAGGGCGCGCAGCGTCGGCGCCGCTGTCTGATCGGCGTGGTCGGTGATGACCAGGGCGGCGCTGCGCCCCTGCGGGTAGCGGGCCTTGAACAGCGGCACCGCGCCGCCGGCGTAGAGCGACATGGTGACCGCCAGCGCCTCGCCCTCCTGCAGCTGGCGGGCCGGCAGCTCGACGCGGTGGTTGGGCGAGCGCCAGTTGTCGGTGCAGTTGATGAAGTGCGAAAATGGCCGCGCTTCCGTCGACAAGAGGTCCGCCTGCAGGCGCAGCCGGGGCCGCTCGTGCAGGACCTTCAGGCCGTCGGCCTGGTCGTCGACCACCACCGTCCAGGCGTCGTCAAGCCCTGGGGCCCCGGGGCCGTCCGCCGCGCCCGGGGACGCCGGGGCCAGCCCGCTGCGCAGGATCACCCACTTGGGGTCGAGCCCCGACAGCGCCGCGACCCGGGTCAGCGCGTGCGGCCGCAGATCGCGCCCCGCCACCTGTACGTCGCTGGCCTGGACCTCGGCCTCCAGCGACAGCAGGCCCACCCAGGCGGCGGCGGCGGCGCTGGCGTCCATGCGGATGCTGAAGTGGCCGTCGGCCTCCTCGCGGACGTGCACGGCCAGGCGCAGGCCGGTGGCCGCGGCGACCTCGCTAACCTGCTCACCGTTCTCGGTGCGCCAGGCGGTGAAGGGGTAGAACTTGATGGCGGGGACGGTGGTGGGGATGCCGCTGGGGGTGGGCCGGGCGGCCGGGCTCTCGCTCTCGGCAGGGGCGGCGGCGGGGGCGGCGCCGAGGCGAGCGTGCAGCTGGACCTCCAGCTCGGCGCCGCTGCCATGGTGCAAGAGCAGCGCTTCGCCCCGGGCCCGCACCTCCGCTCGGGCCGCGTCCGGCATCAGCATGAGGCCCAGCCAAAAGACGAGCCCGGCAAACGACAGCCGTCGCCCGCAGCTCCGCCTGCTCTCCGGCAGCAAGCCGTGACCTGGGCAGCCTCGTGGTCCTGTCGTGGCCAAAAGCGGGCGTTCCTCGCGCATCTTCGGTCTCTTGCCGACCTGGCTGCTCTCCCCCCATGGTTGAACCGCCGGTCGCAATCGCCGTTACTGGAGGTTGATTATAGATGAATCACGCAAAGGATTGCACAGATACAGCGTGCACTAGCTCACACGGAATGACTCTGGCTTCCGCATAGCGGCCGACAGCTGGTCCAAAGGTCAACCCAGGGGCTCTTATCTACCGTCGGAAATCTGTCAAGTTTGCGGATCTGCAGAGAAATCCTGGAGCATCCGATCGTGATATCAAAAGAGGCTACAGATAGCTTATTCAGGCATCATTTGCAGAATCTGCATAAGCAGCATAAACCTACGAAAACCGTAAATATTACAGTCTTTTAATGTTCAGATTGTGCAGGTAACTACGTGCCAACCGCGTATAAGCGCAGCGATTCCGCGCCGTTGCGGCGGCGCCGCCGGAGGTCGCCAGGGCGCTCAGGCGCGCGGGTGGTGCTTCTGGTAAAGGCGGCGCAGCGCGGGGGAGCCGATGTGGGTGTAGATCTGGGTGCTGCTGATGTCGACGTGACCGAGCATCGCCTGCACCGCCCGCAGATCGGCGCCGTGCGCCAGGAGGTGGGTGGCGAACGAGTGGCGCAGCACGTGCGGGTGGACGGCGCTGGCGATGCCGGCGGCGCGCGCGTAGTCGCCGATCAGCTTCCAGAAGCACTGCCTGGTCATCGGGCCGCCGCGGTTGGTCACGAACAGCGCCGGGTGCTCGCGGCCGCGCAGGAGCACGGGGCGGGCCTCGCTGACATAGCGGGCGATCGCGGCCTGGGCGAGCTGGCCAAGCGGTATGATGCGCGCCTTTTTACCCTTGCCGAGGGTGTGCAGGTAGTCGGGGTGGACCTCGGCGGCGCGCAGCTGGACGAGCTCGGAGACGCGCAGGCCGGTGCTGTAGAGCAGCTCGATCATCGCCGCGTCGCGGCAGCCGCGCGGGGTGCCGGGGTCGGGAGCGCCGAGCAGCGCCTCGACCTCGGCTTCGGAGAGGGCCTTGGGCAGGGGGCGGCCGGCGCGCGGCAGCGTGACCTCGGCGGCGGGATCGAGCTCGGTGAGGTGCTCGGCGCGCAGGAAGCGGCCAAGGCCGCGCACGGCGATCAGCATGCGCGACTGCGAGCGCAGCGCGAGCCGCCGGCGGCCCAGGTGCACGGCGTAGGAGAGGACGTGGCGGGCCGTCAGCTGGCCGACATCGGCGACGGCGGCATCGTCGTAGCGGGCGCAGAAGTCGATGAACCCGGCAAGGTCGCGCCCGTAGGCGGCCAGGGTGTTCTTGGCAAGGCCGCGCTCGACCCGCAGCACGTCCAGGTAGTGATCGACCGCGGCGTGCAGCCCGGTCCCGCTCCCGCTCCCACTCCCGCTCTTGATTGACTTGCCGGCCGCAGGCATGCCCTAGCGCTATCACGGCGCCGCGGCGGCGGCAAAACTCTGCCCCGAACCGGGGGCAAAGAGGTCTGTATTTGCGGCCAAGATCGCTATGATACCGTCGTTACGAAGGTCTTGGCGGGCGCGCGGTCGGCGCGCGTGAACCGTGGTCATGAAAGGTTTGTCGATGCGCAGAGCGAGCATGCTTTTGTACCTGTCCCTGTCCGCCGGCGCCGCCGGCACCGCCGGGCTGGTCCCGACCGAGGCGGCGGCGCAGCCCAAGGGGCCGCTGCCGGGCTACCTGGCGCTGCACGCCAAGACGCGCGGGTTCTCGCTCGGGCGGCCGCTCAAGCCGGTGCCGACGCCGGACGGCAAGTTCGTGCTGTTCCTGCGCGCCACCGCGAGCTCGCCCGAGCTGCGGCTCTACGAGTTCACGGTGGCCACCGGCAAGACGCGCGAGCTCTTGACCCCGGCGCAGCTCCTGCAAGGGGTCGAGGAGCAGCTCGCGCCCGAGGAGAAGGCCCGCCGCGAGCGGATGCGCCAGAGCCTGCGCGGCTTCACCTCGTTCGAGATCAGCTCCGACGGCACCTTCCTCCTCATCCCGCTGTCGGGGAAGCTTTATACGGTGAACCGGCAGAGCGGGCT
>DAOMZC010000233.1:0-8230 GCA_035437965.1 Pseudomonadota bacterium | reverse complement strand
CCGCAGCCAGCGGAATAGATTCGCTGCCGACGCGCCGCGGTTCCCTTATTGCCGATGAGGTCTTGTGGGCCCCGGCGGCGGCGATCCGTCCCGGCACGTTGCGGCGGAGCGCTTGCGGAATAGGAATGCGGCCCGGCCGCTGTCCGCCGGTCCGGCGCGTCGGCTCAGCCGGCCCAGGCGATGATCTTCTGCGCCAGGTAGTCGCCGCGGTCCTCTTGGATGAAGTGGCCGCCCCAGAAGCGCTCGTGCGGCTGGCCCTTGCAGCCGGGGACGTGACGCTGCAGCGGTACGTCGGCGCCGCCGAGGATGGGGTCGTTCTTGCCGAACAGCGTCAGGAAGGGCTTCTGCCAGCGGCCGAGCTCCTCCCAGGCGCGGCGGTTGGCGGGGACGGCGACGTTGTCGGCCTCGACGGGGACGAGCGCCGGGAAGACGCGCGCCCCCGCCATGTAGGCCGAGGACGGAAACGGCGCGTCGTAGGCGGCGCGGACCGCCGGCGAGAGCTTGGTGACGCAGCCGGAGGCGACGATCCTTCCGATGGGAAAGATCGGCGAGAAGCGGGCAAAGGCCCGCCACAGCCGGAACGCCGGCGGCACGCGGCGGTCGCCGGTGGGCAGAAAGCCGTTGGCGACGACGATCCGGCTTACCCGCTGCGAGTGCTCGGCGGCAAGGCGAAGTCCGATGAGCGAGCCCCAGTCCTGGCAGACGAGGATCAGCTCGCGCAGATCCAGCCGCTCGACGAGCTCGGCGACCCAGGCGACGTGCCGGGCGTAGCTGTAGTCGCCCGGCTCGGCCGGCTTGTCCGAGCGGCCAAAGCCGATGAGGTCCGGCGCCACGGCGCGGAAGCCGGCCGCGGCGAGCGGCGGGATCATCTTGCGGTACAGGTAGCTCCAGCTCGGCTCGCCGTGAAGCAGCAGCACTGTCTGACCCGAGGGCGGGCCTTCATCGACGTAGTGCATGCGCAGGCCGCCCTCGACATCCTGGTAGCGGGGCAGGAAGGGGTAGTCGGGGAGGTTGTGGAATCGCTCATCGGGAGTGCGGAGGACGCGCATGGCGGCGATTGTATAGGCGCGGCCTGCCGGGGCCAGGACCTTTCGGATGGCCACAAGGCAAAACAGTCGGAAGAGGAGCCTCCCTGACGCTGGGCTTTGGTCCCCCGGCGCGCTGACGGCGCATAAGGGCCACGACAGCGCCCGCGATCGGGCGAGGTCGCGCTGAAATGCTTGCTTGTCGCGTAGATCTTCATTGCCCGCGAGCCCCGCAAGGTGCCACAAACCTCCCTACATAGAAGAGGTGAAGCGCATGCGTACTTCTTGGCGTGGCTCGTGGTCCAGCTGTGGCAGCCGGCAGTTCTTCCTGACCCTGATCGGGAGCGCGCTCCTGGTCGCCTGCGGTGCCCCCCCGGATGAGATCTTCGGCGACCGGGAGACCGATCTAAGCGCGGTGCCCCTGGAAGGGCTCGGCGACGCGGCCGTCACCAAGGAAGCCGGACTTGACGACGCCGGCCGCGACGGCCTCATCGCGACCGACGACCTCGCCGGCGACCTGGCCGGCGGCCCGAGCCGCGACCTGGCCAGCGACCTGGCGGGCGGCCCGGCCCGCGACCTCGGCGGCGACTTCGGCGGACCGGCCGGCGATCTCGGTGGCGACCTTGGCGGCGGTGGCTGGCGGCTGCGGGTGATGGCCGCGAACACGACCAGCGGCAACCGCCAGTCGTACGACCCGGGCGAGGGCCTGCGCATCTTCCAGGGCGTCCACCCCGACGTCGCCCTCATCCAGGAGTTCAACTACGGGGACAACAGCGACACCGCGATCCGCGGCTTCGTCAACACAGCGTTCGGCTCTAGCTTCTCCTACTACCGCGAGCGCGGGGCGCAGATCCCCAACGGCGTCGCCAGCCGCTACCCGATCCTCGCCTCGGGCAGCTGGACCGATCCGCGCGTCTCCAACCGCAGCTTCGCCTGGGCGCGCATCGACATCCCGGGAACGCCGGACCTGTGGGCGGTGAGCGTGCACCTGCTGACCTCGAGCGCCAGCAACCGTGACCTGGAGGCCAAGGCGCTCGTCACCGAGATCCAGAAGGCGGTGCCGGCCGGCGACTACCTGGTCATCGGCGGCGATCTGAACAGCGGCACGCGCACCGAGGCCTGCCTGACCAGCTTCTCGGCCGTGGTGTCGGTCACCGCGCCGTTTCCCGCCGACAACCTCGGCAACCCCAACACCAGCGGCTCGCGCAGCAAGCCCCACGACTGGGTGATGCCGTCGCCGAACCTGCGCAGCTTCGCGACCCCGGTGACCATCGGCACGCACAGCTTCCCGAGCGGCCTGGTCGTCGACAGCCGCGTCTACTCGCCGATCAGCGAGCTATCGCCGGTCATGACGGCCGACAGCGCCGCGTCGAACATGCAGCACATGGCCGTGGTCGAAGATTTCCTGATGCCGTAGCGCGCGCCGGCCGTCGCCGGCCGGCTCCTGGGAGGTGGGGGAGGGGGGACTACTTCAGGTCGAGCGCGTTGATGCCCGGCAGGAACTTGCCCTCGAACATCTCCAGCGCCGCGCCGCCGCCGGTCGACACGTGCGACACCTGGTCGGCGAAGCCGAGCTGGCGGATCGCCGAAGCGGAGTCGCCGCCGCCGACGATGGTGAGCGCGCCCTTTTTGGTGATCTCGGCGAAGCTGTGGGCGATGGCGACGGTACCGGCGTCAAAGCCCGAGATCTCGAACATCCCCATCGGGCCGTTCCACAGCGCGGTCTTGGCGCCGGCGAGCTTGCTCTGGAACAGCTCCCGGGTCTTGGGCCCGATGTCGATGCCGCTCCAGCCCGCTTCGAGCGTGTCGACGACCTTGGTCGGGGCGCCGGCGGCGACCTTCTGGGTCACCACGTGGTCGATGGGCAGCGTGATTTTGATGCCCTTGGCGCGGGCGAGCTCGAGGATCTCATAGGCCATCTTGAGCACCGGCTTCTCGACACCCTTCTTGTCGACCACGACGGTCTCGACCCGCGAGCTGCCGACCTCCTGGCCGGCCGCCTTCATGAAGGTGTAGGCCATGGCCCCGCCGACGAGGATCTCGTCCACCAGGTTGAGCAGGTTCTTGACCACCAGGACCTTGTCGCTCACCTTGGCGCCGCCCAGCACCGCGATGAACGGCCGGGCCGGGCTCTTGAGGGCGCGGCTGATGACCTCGACCTCCTTCTTCAAGAGCTCCCCGGCGACGCCGCCCTTGAGCACCCGCGGCACCCCGGTGATCGACGCCGCGTCGCGGTGCGAGGTCCCAAAGGCGTCGTTGACGTAGACCTCGGCCAGCGCGGCGAGCTTCTTGGCGAACGCCTCATCGTTGGCCGCCTCACCCGGGTAAAAGCGCAGGTTCTCAAGCAGCGCCACCTCGCCGTCGGCGAGCGCCAGGCAGGCCTTGTGCGTCTCCTCGCTCTGGCAGTCGGGGAGGAACTTCACCGGCTGACCCAGGAGCTCGGCCAGGCGCTCGGCTACCGGCTTGAGCGAGAACTCCGCCTCGTAGCCCTTCTCCGCCGGGCGCCCCAGGTGCGAGGCGAGGATCACCCGCCCGCCCGCCGCCAGAACCCGCTTGATCGTCGGCACCACCGTGCTGATGCGGAAGTCGTCGGCGATCTTGCCGCCCTCCATCGGCACGTTGAAGTCGGCGCGGATGAGGACCCGCTTGCCGGCGACCTTCACGTCGTCCACACCCTTGAGCGCCAGCGCCTCGCTCGCGCCGACCCCGAGGCGCGCGACGAGCAGCGTCAGATCGACGACGCGCATCGAGTAGCCCCACTCGTTATCGTACCAGGACACCAGCTTGAAGAACCGCTTCTCGCCGCTGAGGTTGTTCTCCCGGCTCGCCTTGGAGTCGTAGATCGACGACCGCGCGTCGTGCACGAAGTCGGTCGACACCAGCTCCTCGTCGGTCACCCCGAGGATGCCGTCGAGGTAGCTCTTGGATGCGCTGCGCAGGAGCTGATCGATCTCGCCGATCGAGGTGTCGCGGGTGGACCTGAACGTCAGGTCGACGACCGACACATCGGGCGTCGGCACCCGGAACGACATGCCGGTCAGCTTGCCCTTGGTCGCCGGCAGCACCTCGCCCACCGCCTTGGCGGCGCCGGTGCTGGAGGGGATGATGTTGACCGCCGCCGCGCGCCCGCCGCGCCAGTCCTTCTTGGACGGCCCGTCGACGGTCTTCTGGGTCGCGGTGTAGGCGTGGATGGTCGTCATCAGGCCCGACTCGATGCCGATGCCCTCTTTCAAAAGGACATGGACGAGCGGCGCCAGGCAGTTGGTCGTGCACGAGGCGTTGGAGACGATGTGGTGCTTCTTGGGCTCGTACTCGTCGTGGTTGACGCCCATCACGATCGTCTTTACGTCGACGCCCTTGCCCGGGGCGGTGATGATCACCTTCTTGGCCCCGGCGGCGAGGTGGCCGCGCGCCTGATCGGCCTCGGTGAACAGGCCCGTGGCCTCGATGACGATGTCGACGCCGAGCTCTTTCCACGGCAAGAGCGCCAGCTCCTTGGCCGCCGGCAGGCAGTGGATCTTCTTGCCGTTGATGACCAGGATGTCGTTGTCCTTGAGCTCGGGGCGGCTCTTCTCGGTGCGCAGCTCGCCCTTGAAGCGGCCGTGCACCGAGTCGTACTTGAGCTGGTAGGCAAAGTAGTCGGCGTCGGTGGTCACGTCGACCACGGCCACCACATCGAGCTCCTTGCCGTGCACGCCGCGCTCGAGCAGGGCACTTACCACAAGGCGGCCAATGCGCCCAAATCCATTGATTGCGATATTCACGGGGCCTCCGTCGGTAAACTGGTTGCCCCCGGGCGGGGGCCGCTGGGTCACGGGGGTGACCGGCTATGCTGTGGCTATATAGCAGGGACGGCGGCGCGGCGCGACCGGGTGCTCGCGCCGCCGCCTGCGGATGGCGGGCCGCTTTTAGGGCCGGTTTTCGTGCGCCAGCTCCCAATGCTCGGGAGCGCGCCAGACGCTGGACAGGATGAGCTCGCGCATCAGCACGAACTCCTTGGGCAGGTGATCGTAGAGCTTGGAGAAAAGCTCCTCGTGCGCCATCAGCTCGCGGCGCCAGTGCTCGCGATCCACCGACATCAGGTCGTAGAACCTGTCGCTGCTGAAGCTCGACAGGCCGTTCCAGTCGAGGTCCTCGTAGCGCGGCATCCAGCCGATCGGGCTCTCGACCGCCGAGGTCTGGCCGCGGATGCGCTGCACGATCCACTTGATGACGCGCATGTTCTGCCCGAAGCCCGGCCACAGGAACTTGCCGTCTTTGTCGGTGCGGAACCAGTTGACGCCGAAGATGCGCGGCGGCTTGGCGAGGGCACGGCCCATGTTGAGCCAGTGGTTGAAGTAGTTGCCCATGTGGTAGCCGCAGAACGGCAGCATGGCCATCGGATCGCTGCGCACCTGGCCGACGGCGCCGGTGGCGGCGGCGGTGGTCTCCGAGCCCATGGTGGCGGCCATGTAGACGCCGAAGTTCCAGTTGAACGCCTGGTAGACCAGCGGCACCGTGGTGCTGCGGCGGCCGCCGAAGACGAAGGCGCTGACCAGCACGCCCTTGGGATCCTCCCACGCCTTGTCGATCACCGGGCACTGGCTGGCCGGCACGGTGAAGCGCGCGTTGGGGTGCGCCGCCTTGCGCCCGCAGTCGGGCGTCCACGGCTGGCCCTGCCAGTCGGTGAGGTGCGGCGGCGGCTCCTTGGTCATGCCCTCCCACCAGACATCGCCGTCGGGAGTCAGGGCGACGTTGGTAAAGATGGTGTTCTTGCTGATCGTCCGCATCGCGTTGGGGTTTGACTGCTCGGAGGTGCCGGGCGCGACGCCGAAGAAGCCCGCCTCGGGGTTTATCGCGTACAGGTGCCCGTCCTTGCCGGGCTTGATCCAGGCGATGTCGTCCCCGACGGTGGTGATCTTCCAGCCTTCGATTTCCTTGGGCGGGATGAGCATCGCCAGGTTGGTCTTGCCGCAGGCGCTGGGGAAGGCCGCGGCGAGGTAGGTCTTCTCCCCCTGCGGCGACTCGACGCCGAGGAGCAGCATGTGCTCGGCGAACCAGCCCTGGTCGCGCGCCATGGTGCTGGCGATGCGCAGGGCGAAGCACTTCTTGCCCAGGAGCGCGTTGCCGCCGTAGCCGCTGCCGAACGACCAGATGGCGCGCTGCTCGGGGAAGTGGACGATGTACTTGTGGTCCTTGTTGCACGGCCACGGCACGTCGGCCTGACCGGGCGCAAGCGGCGCACCCACCGAGTGCATGCACGGCACGAACTCGCCGGTCTCGCCGAGCGCGTCGTACACCGCGCGGCCCATGCGGGTCATGATGCGCATGTTGATGACGACGTAGGGAGAGTCGGACAGCTCGATGCCGATGTGGGCGATCGGCGAGCCGATGGGGCCCATGCTGAACGGCACCACGTACATGGTGCGGCCGCGCATGCAGCCGTCGAACAGCTTGGTGAGGCGGCTCTGCATCTCGCGCGGCGGGATCCAGTTGTTGGTCGGACCGGCGTCCTCCTTGCGCATGCTGCAGATGAAGGTGCGATCCTCGACGCGGGCGACGTCCGACGGATCAGAGCAGGCGAGGTAGCTGCCGGGGCGCTTCTCGGGGTTTAGCCGGATGAGGGTCTTATTGGCGATGAGCTGCTCGCAGAGGGCGTCGTTTTCCTCCTGCGAGCCGTCGCACCACATGATGCTGTCAGGCTGGCACAGGGTGGCCATCTCCTGTACCCAGCGGATAAGGGCCTGGTTCTTCACGAAGGCGGGTATCGTCGTCGTAGTCATGATGGGCGTCCTGACTTTCTCGAACTAAGGAAGTTTACCGTGATGGAAAAGTTCGCATGGCGCAGGCCCCGGGCTCGCGGAGCCGGGGCAGGCGCAGGGGCCAAGGCAGGCAGACACAGTGCGGCGCGTTCCGACGCAAGATTGCCCGGAAGCCGCTGCCTGGGAGACGGTGAAGGCGTGCTGGCTGCTTGCAAGCATCGCGACATTATACTCCAGGGCAGGGCTCCCCAATGCCTCTCTTTTGCAGGAACTTAGGGCAAAATTGTGCTGCGGTAGAGTCTAGTGAAACTGCGCGGTTTCGGTCGAACCAGCAAGCGCCAGGGTGCTCGCCTTCCCGCCCGAGATCACCTCGGAGACCTGGTCGAAGTAGCCGGTGCCGACCTCGTGCTGGTGGCGGGTCGCGGTGTAGCCGTGGCGCTCGGCCTGGAACTCGGACTGCTGCAGCTCGGCGTAGGCGGCCATGCCGCGGTCGCGGTAGCCGCGGGCGAGCTCGTACATGCCGTAGTTTAGCGAGTGGAACCCGGCCAGGGTCACGAACTGGAACTTGTAGCCGAGCGCGCCGAGCTCATGCTGGAAGCGCGCCGCCGCCTGCTCGTCCAGGTGCTTTCGCCAGTTGAACGACGGGGAGCAGTTGTAGGCCAAGAGCTTTCCCGGGAAGCGGGCGTGCACCGCCTCGGCAAAGCGGCGCGCCTGGCCGAGATCCGGGGTCGAGGTCTCACACCAGATCATGTCGGCGTAGGGCGCGTAGGACACGGCGCGGGCGATGGCGGCGTCGATGCCGCCGCGCACGCGGTAGAAGCCCTCGGGGGTGCGGTCGCTTCGGAGGATGAACGGATGGTCGCGCTCGTCGACGTCCGAGGTGATGAGCTGGGCGCTGTCGGCGTCGGTGCGGGCGATCACCAGGGTCGGCACGTCGGAGATGTCGGCGGCCAGGCGCGCCGCGGTGAGGGTGCGGATGAACTGACTGGTCGGCACCAGCACCTTGCCGCCCAGGTGCCCGCACTTCTTCTCCGAGGCCAGCTGGTCCTCGAAGTGGACCCCGGCGGCGCCGGCGTCGATCATCGACTTCATGAGCTCGAAGGCGTTGAGCGGCCCGCCAAAGCCGGCCTCGGCGTCGGCGACGATCGGGGCCAGGTAGTCGCGGCTCTTGCCCTCGGCGTGATCGATCTGGCCGGCGCGCAGGAGCGCCGCGTTGATCTTGCGCACCACCGTCGGCACGCTGTCCACCGGGTACAGGCTCTGGTCGGGGTACATGGCGCCCGCGGTGTTGGCGTCGGCGGCGACCTGCCAGCCGGACAGATAGATGGCCGACAGGCCGGCGCGCACCTGCTGCACCGCCTGGTTGCCGGTCAGCGCCCCGAGGGCGGCGACGAACGGCTCGCTGTGCAGGCGATCCCACAGCCGCTCGGCGCCGAGGCGCGCCAGGGTGTGCTCGACGTTGAT
>DAOMZC010000232.1:0-8232 GCA_035437965.1 Pseudomonadota bacterium | reverse complement strand
AGGACAGCAAGTCGCCGCCGCCGTACTACCCGAGCCGCGAGGAGCTGATCGCCGACGTCCAGAAGGACCCGAGCAAGTTCAACCTGCCGCCGGGCATGCCGCCGGCAGCGTTCGCCCAGCAGTACTTCAACGAGTTCGTCGCCAAGCTGTCGTGCAAGGATCCGTACACCACCGATGCCCAGGGCAACCAGCTGCCCTACGATCCGAAGAACGCCGGCAAGGTGTGGAGTCCGCAAGAAAAGGAGATGCTGCAGAAGTGGGGCTATAACCCCGAGGTGCCCAAGGGCAACATCGTTGACGACAACAAGAACAGCGGCCTTTACGGCCTGCGCATCGAGCCGCTCAAGGGCAGCGGCGCGCCGCCGATCGTCGCCTTCCGCGGCACCGAGCCCGCCGCCGGACCGCAGGATCTGCAGTCCGATCTGGGCGGCCGCTATGTCGGGCAGTCGCAGTACGAAGGGAACCTGCAGCAGATAAACGAGCGGCTGTCCCGCCCCGGCGACAAGAACGTCGACGTGGTCGGCTACAGCCTGGGCGGCGCGCTGGCGCAGAAGTACGCCGTCGAGCACGCGCAGCAGGTCGGCCAGCTGAGCACCTTCCAGGCCCCGGGCATCAGCCAAGAGGACGCCAACCGCTTCAAAGAGGCGAACGCCGACGGGCACATCGACGTCAACCACTTCTACAACGACGCCGACATCGTGCACCGCGCCGGCGCCGCTAAGCTCGACGGCAGCTTCCATCAGTTCAAGAATCCGAACTTCAGCGCCGGCGACATCGCGACCCTCAAGCCGCACCTTACCTCGATCATTACCAACAGCAACTCCGACTTCCAGGGAGCGGTCGGGCAGAACAACATCCAGACCTACAGCTCGGATCCGCAGAAAGATCGCGGATTTCTGGAAGGGGCGCGGCGGACTCTCGGTCCTGCCGCTTCCGGGTTCCTGGGCGGCGCATATGCGCCCGTGGTCAGCGGAGTCGGCGACCTCGGGCAGGGCTTCAGTGATGCCAAGCGCGGCGGCTCCGAGATCGCTCATGGAGTGGGCGATCTGCTCCACCACCCGCTGACCGGGCTCGGTGAGATCGGGCACGGCCTGCTCAACACGGCCACCGGCGTCGGCGAGGGCTTCCTCGGGGCGGCCAAGATCGGCGGCGGACTGCTGGCCGGAGTCGGCGGCGCCGGCGCGGCGGTGCTCAAGCAGGGCGCGGGCCTCATCGGCCAGGGCTGGGAGGGCGCCAAGAACCTTGCGGGCAAGGCGTGGGACGGGACCAAGAACCTCGCTTCCAATGCCTGGGATGGAACCAAGAACGTTGCCGGCAAGGCGTGGGATGGAACCAAGAACCTCGCTTCCAGCGCGTGGGAGGGGACCAAGAACGTTGCCGGCAAGGCGTGGGACGGAACCAAGAACCTGGCTTCCAATGCGTGGGAGGGGACCAAGAACGTGGCCTCCAGCGCGTGGAACGGAACCAAGAACCTGGCTTCCAATGCGTGGGAGGGGACCAAGAACGTGGCCTCCAATGCCGGACACGCCATCGCCAACACCGCCAGCACGATCAAAAATGCCGCTGGCAACGCGCTGTCGAGCACCGGCCGCGCGATCTCAAACGGCGCAAGCGCGGTGAAGAAGTTCCTCCACTTGCCCTGGTAGCGCCAGCGCCAGCGCCAACGCTCTGGATGCTCGCCTCGCTGCTGCTATAGAAAAACTGCCCTCCCGGTTATAATGTTCCGCGCGCCTCCTTGCTGCGCATCGGCTTCAACTTAAGGGGGAATCACGCCGGGCAAGGCGAGCACCCTGGGCGGCCTTCGATGTCGACCTGGACGGCACTCCCGATGTCGTCACCGCCAACTACAACACCGCGGCGCAAGGACGGCATCCCGGACCTGGTGAGCACCGACTACCGGGCAGCTCCGGCGACCGGCGGGCTTTACTATCTGCAGGGCGGCGGTCAGCAGGCGCGCGGCGGGTGGGCGGCTGTGCGTCTCGGCCGGCCCCGCCGTTTTAGCTCAGCCTGAACCTTGGCGAGTCTTACCTGATAGGGGTCGGCATGTCCGAAGATGTAAGTCGCGCTCTAGCTGCTTTCGCTAAGTACTGGAAAAGCTCTTGATCTTTGGGGTCCTCTACCCGAACCTGTTCTGATGGTAGTTTGCGGACTGGCCCGTGATTTCGCCTGCCCTTGCTGAGGAGGACTGCCTGTGCCCGTCTCAAAACATTTTCGCGATCACTATGTAGAGGTCGAGGACGATGTAGTATTCGCCAGGTTTGTCGGCAATCAAACCGAGACCGATATGAGAGAGTTACTCTCCATTGTGGATGAGCATATCGCAGCGAAGCCCTGGTATGTCATCGTCGATGCTCGTAAATTGGGACAGATAGAGCCTGGTGCGCGTAAGTACTTCAGTAAATGGGCCGCTGACATTCCCAACCAGGCCGGATGTATAGTCTATGGCGCCACGACGATGACCCGCGCCTTCGGAACACTCGTTCAGGGAGCGATGCGCCTGTTTAGTAGCAGGCACGTTCCACTTGTATTTGTGGACAGCCATGAAGAGGCGCGCGCCTGGATTGAAGAGCACAAGAGAAAATCCTCGAACAGCTCCGCCACCTCCCCAGGAAGGCGCGGTACGTAGGGACCGCATGCATCTGCCCTGGCCCCAGCGCCCCCTCAAGCTGCGCTTCGGTGAGCCCTTCGCGCCCGGCGAGGACCTGGTCGCCGCGGTCGCGGAGGTGGACCTTCGCCTGCACGCCCTCCACGCCAGCATCGCGATGCAAGGCTGACGCCGTCGGGGCTAGCAGCCGCGCCGCGTACAGTTATCCAGCGAGCAGCCGGCCACCAGCTTCGAGGCCGCGTCGCCTTCGGCGTGCGTGCACGCCTTGCCACAGCCGCCGAGGAACGTGGTCTTGCCGTAGCCGGTGACCCGCACCGGACACACCGGACCCGCGGGATCCGACTTGACCACGGCGCAGTCCACCCAGCACTGCTTGCCGAGCGCCGTCGGATCCGTCGAGCCGCCACCACCGCCGCTCGGGTCATCGTCGGTAGGGGCGGTCGGCACCGACCCCAGCGTGCGCAGGGCCGCCGGCTGCGCGGCCGGCTCACTCCCGGGCTCGGCGCCACAGCCGACCAGCAAGAGCGCCAGCGCGCCCAAAGCAACCAAGGAATTTCGCAGAGTCCGGATTTGCATGATGGTCTCTTCTCCCAGAGTGGCCCGTAAGTGGGCAGCGGGACTTTCCTCCGAGACCCGCTGGCTAGTCAATCAGCAATGACGCGCTCTGTACGCTGACTCGGCCGCTAGCCGTTTTACCGGTCGTCCACCCGCGAGCACAGCGCCGCGGCGATGGCCAGCGACACGCCGCCGAGCGCCACCGCGGTCAGCCGGTTGTCGCCGCCGAGCGCGCGCACCAGCGGGCTGTCCGCGGTGAGCAGTCTCTCCATCACCGGACCGAAGCCGAGCGCGGCCAGGATCTCGGGAATGACGATGAAGAGGTTGAAGATTCCCATGTAGACGCCGGTCTTGCCCGGCGGCAGCGCCGCGGCCAGGATCGCGTAGGGAATCGACAGGATGCTCGCCCACGCGATGCCCACCCCGACCATCGACAGCAGCAGCGCGTACTTGTTGTGAATGAACGCCACCGCGAAAAGGCCCGTGGCGCCCGCGAGCAGACACCCGGCATGGGTGAGCCGGCGCCCAAGGCGCGCCGAGATTCCCGGCAGCACCAGCGCGAACCCGAAGCACACAGCCGAGTAGGCGGCGAAGCAGTTGCCGCCCCAGGCGATTCCTTCCTCGTAAGCGGGCGTTCCCGGCGTGCCGTGGAAGATGTTGCGCGCGACCGCCACGCCCAAATAGAGCCACATACAGAACAGCCCCAGCCAGGTAAACAGCTGCACCAGGGCCAGCTGCCGCATCGTCCTTGGCATGGCCAATAGATCGGCGAAGATCGCCGCCACCGCCCGCCCCAGGCCGCCGCGCTGCGCCTTCATGCGGCGGAACGCTTCCAGATCGGACGGCGGGTGCTCTGCGGTCGTGGCGATCGTGTAAAGGACCGTCCCAAGGAGCACCACCGCACCCAGATAGAACGAGAGTCTGACCGCGAGCGGAATCGCCCGCGGACCGGCGGCCGCGCTGCTTACGTGCAGCACGTCATGAAGGAACCACGGAAACACGGACGCGATGACCGCGCCGATGCCGATGAGCAGCGCCTGCATGGCGAAGCCGCGGGTGCGCTGCTCGGGAGGGAGCAGGTCGGCGACCAGCGCGCGGAACGGCTCCATGCAGATGTTGATCGAGGCATCGAGCACCCACAACAGGCTCGCGGCAAGCAGCAGCGTCGTGGCGCTCGGCATGGCGAGCAGCGCCAGGGCGGCGAGCAGCGCGCCGGTCAGAAAGTACGGCCGGCGCCGCCCGAGCCGGTTCCACGTCCGATCGCTGAGGTAACCGATGATCGGCTGCACCACAAGCCCGGTCAGCGGCGCCGCGAGCCACAGCAGCGGAATCTCGTGCGCGCCGGCTCCCAGGTACTCGTATATCGAGCTCATGTTCGCCTGCTGCAGCGCCCAGCCGAACTGGATGCCGACGAAGCCGCAGCTCAGGTTGAAGATCTGCCGGGAGCTTGGCGGGGGCGGCGCGGCGCTCATGATTCATCACCGTGCAGGTAGACAAGGGCGCTCCACGGCGGACATGGGACGCGGACCTCCTTGCCGCTTTGGCTCTTGAGGGTGGCGCGCGGCGGCTTCTGCTCCGCCGGACCGCCGTAGCGCGGCGCGGCGCTGGCCAGGGCGAGCCGGAAGCTGCCGCGCAGGCCGCGCAAGGGAATAAGGCGCGGCGAGTCGGAGAAGTTGAACAGCGCGTACGCGTGGCCGCCGCCCGGATCCTGGCGCTCGAGCACTACGTACGGACCCCGGGTCGTGGCGCGCGCGAGATCCTGGCGGCCGTTGTGCAGGCACGGCTGCGCGCGGCGGAGCGCCAGCAGATCGCGGTACAGGGTCAGGAGCTCGGCGTGCGGCGAGCGCGCGGGCGCCGACCAGTCGAGCTGGCAGGCGCGGAAGGTCGCCTCGTCGTGCGGCACGGCGAACTGGCCGGTGAAGCTGAAGGAGGCGAAGTCGCGCTCACGCCCGCGGCGGACCTCTTCCAGCAGGTCGGCGTTGTCGTGATTGATGAAGTAGTGAAACGGCGCGGTCTCGCCGTACTCCTGCCCCATGAACAGGAGCGGAATGTTGGCGGACAAGAGCAGGACGCAGGCCGCCAGCTTCTGCTTCTCCAGGGTGACCAGCGTGCCGAGGCGGCGGCCCTGGGAGCCGTTGGCGATCTGATCATGATTCTGGGTGCAGATCACGAACTGCCAGCCGTGGCAGTCGACCGGCGGCAGGCCGTGCCGCCGCTTGCGGAAGGCCGAGTGCTGGCCGTCGTAGACGAAGCCCTGGTTCAGGGCCTTCTCGACATCCACCAGGCGGCCGAAGTCGGCGAAGTAGCCGTGGCGATCGCGGGTGAGGACGGCGTGCAGGGCGTGGTGGAAATCGTCGCTCCACTGCGCGGCCAGGCCGTAGCCGCCGCGCGCCGGCGGGTGCAGGAGCCGCGGGTCGTTCAGATCGCTCTCGGCGATGAGGTAGGCGGGGCGGCCGCGCGCGGCGGCGACCGCGGCGGCGGCCTCCTGCAGCTCGGCGAGCAGGTGGCGGGACGAGGCGTCGAAGATGCTGTCGGCGGCGTCCAGGCGCAGCGCGTCGAAGTGACAATCGCGCAGCCAGTACACAGCGTTCTCGATGAAGAAGCGGCGGACTCCGGCTGACTGCTCGCCGTCGAAGTTCAGTCCCTCGCCCCAGGCGGTGCGGTGCTGCGCGCTGAAGTAGGGAGCGAAGTCGGGAAGGTAGTTCCCCTCCGGACCGAGGTGGTTATAGACCACATCGAGGATGCAGGCGAGCCCGTGCTGGTGGCACGCCGCGACGAGCTCGCACAGCCCCTGCAGGCCGCCGTAGCTCGCCTGGGGAGCGAACGGCGCGACGCCATCGTAGCCCCAGTTGCGAGCGCCCGGGAACGCGGCAACCGGCATGATCTCGACGGCGGTGATGCCGAGCTCGCGCAGGTAGGGCAGCTTGGCGATCGCGGCGGCGAACGTCCCTTCTGGCGTGAAGGTCCCGATGTGGAGCTCGTAGATTACGTACTCGTGGAGCGGAATTCCCCGCCACTCGGCGTCGGCGATCACCGGCGGCGCGACCACCTGCGAAGGTCCGTGGATGCCGCGCGGCTGCGCGCGTGAAGCCGGATCGGGGCGCTCCTTTTTCCCGCCCATCGTAGAATCGATCATAGAATCGATTGCAGAATCGATCACATAGACGTACTCCGTTCCCGGCCGCGCCGCGGCGCTTACCGCCGTGAAAGTGCCGTCGGCGGCGCGCTGCATGGGAATGAGCTGGGGCTTTTCCCCAAGAAGCTTCACCGCGACCTGCGCCGCCCGCGGCGCCCACACGGTAAAGGTCACGCCGCCGCCCGGCTGAGCGATCGCGCCCAGGGTGAGTTCATACTGGTCCCGCATCATCTTCATCCTCGCCGCAGTGCCCGTTCACCGTCAACCGGCGCGATGACTGGCTAGGCATCCGGGCGCTCGCCGGGCGCGCCCATTGACGAGGATAAAGAGCGGGGCCTATCATAACCCCCATGACATCATCCGCTCGACGACCGCTAGTGGGACTGGGCCTGGCGCTGGCGCTGTGTGGGCTTGGTTGCTCGCCTTCCGCCGCGGGTCCGGGTAATGAACCGCCGATCCCCACTAACGGTGAGGCGGTGACGTTTGCGGCGGCCGATGGCCTCGTCGTACACGGCTCACTCGTCGGTCCAAGCAGCGGCAGCTCGCGCGGGGTGGTGGTGCTGGCGCACCAGCTGTGCAGCAACCGCTCGGAGTGGAGCCAGGCGTCGCACGACTGGGTCACGGCGCTGGCCCAGCGCGGCGTCACCACGATCGCCATCGACCTGCGCGGCCACGGCCAGAGCAAGCTTTTCCCCGACGGCAGCACCAAGGATCTATGCGGCGGCGGCAGCGATGCGCTGTTTGCCGGCATGGTCAGCGATGTAAAGGCGGCGGTCGCCTATGCCCGCACGACGCTCGGCGCCAGCTCGGTCGCGGTGATCGGCGCCTCGATCGGGTCGAACAGCGCGCTGGTCGCGTTCTCCGAGGACGCGCAGCTGGCGATGGTGGTCGCGCTGTCGCCCGGCCTCGACTACCTGGGCATAAAGACCGACGGCGCCGTCCGTCAGCTCGGCAGCCGGCCGGCGCTGCTCGAGGCGGCGGACGACGACAGCTACAGCGCCGGCTCGGTGCGGCAGCTGCAGACTCTCAACAGCGCGCTTTTGACCAAGATCTGGCCGAGCGGCGGTCACGCCAACCAGCTGCTCGCCGCCCACCCGGAGGAGCTGCCGCGGCTGGCCGACCTGGTCACCGCGGCGCTGGGGAAGTAGCGGCGCCGTCCAGCGCCTCTTTGTACTTCTTACTCCAGTCGGCGAAGTGCTTGTACATGTGGTAGCTGGCGCCCTCGCCGAGCTTCAGGCTCATCACCTCCACGTCCAGCTGGACCGCCGAGGCCTCGACGAGCAGGTGCACGGCCGAGACGCTGCGCCAGCAGCCGCCGAGCCACTGTTCGAACGCCGCGCGGTAGGCCGGGTCGCAGCCGGTCAGCTTGCGGTCATCGGTGAAGACCTCGATCGGCGCTCCGGCGGCGCGCGCGGTGGCGTCGATCTCGGCGCACACCGCCTGGGCCAGCCCGGCCTCGCCGTAGCCGTTGGCGGTGAGGAGCAGGACGCGCGGGCTCGGGTGGTAGACGTGAAACTCACCGCCTCCGTAAGTAAGCTTTTTATCAGGAGGGGTGAGCTGCAGGCTTAGGTTCATCGCCGCATTTTTGGCTGCGCCCTGCCGCGGCGTCAACCTCCGCGGCGCCGGGCTCAGGGCGCGCCGGGAGTCGCCGGGAACGCCTTTTCCAGGGCCTCCAGCAGGGCGGGGCTCCGGCGCGCCGCCACCGCCTCGGCCACCCGCTTGCGCAGCGCCGCGTCATAGCGGTGCAGGCCGAGCGCCTCCAGGGCAAGCTGCGCCAGGCGGGTCTCGGCCTCCTGCACCAGGCCCAGCAGGTACTCGGTGGCCGCCGGCTCGCGCAGCATGGACAGGGCCAAAAGCGCGGTGCGGCGCTGGCTGCGCGGCGGCGCCTCGGCATGGTCGCGCACAAAAATCCAGTCGCGCACCTGCCGCCCGTCGC
>DAOMZC010000231.1:0-8257 GCA_035437965.1 Pseudomonadota bacterium | reverse complement strand
AGGTCGTAAGCGGCATGAAGCCGGGCTCGGTGATCGTCGATCTCGGCGCCGACGGCGGTGGCAACTGCACCCTGTCGCGACCGGGCGAGACCGTGCGCGCCCACGGGGTAACGATCCTGGCGCCGCTCAACCTGCCGGCGACCGTGCCGCACCACGCGAGCATGCTGTTCTCGCGCAACCTGCTGAACTTCTTTACCGCATTCTGGAACACCAAAGACAAGAAGCTGGAGCTTGATTTCGCCGATGATATCCTCGCCGGCGCGGTAATTACGCGCGACGGCGCGATCGTCCACGCTCCTACCAAGAAGCTCACTTAAAGCCCTGAAGGCGCCTCCGGAGTCAAGCGTGCCGCTGCAAGATATACCCTCTCCCGCTGCCCATCCGTCGATCGACTTCATGGGCGCGCTGTTCGTCTTCATGCTCGCCAGCTTCATCGGCATGATGGTGATTCAGCGCGTCTCGCGGCTGCTGCACACGCCGCTGATGTCGCTGACCAACGCCATCTCGGCGATCGCCGTGGTCGGCGCCATCGTCGTCGCGGCCCCCGACAAGAGTCCGCCGTGGATCACCGCGCTGGGCCTCGTCGCCGTGGTCGCCTCGACGGTGAATATCGTCAGCGGGTTCCTTATCACCGACCGGATGCTGAAGATGTTCAAGAAGAAAGAAGGGCAGAAGTCGTGATGGGCCACCTCATCCAGCTTGCCTATCTCTGCTCCACCGCGCTGTTCATCATGTCGCTGCGCTGGATGGGCGCGCCGACCACTGCCCGCCGCGGCGTGCTCGCCGGGGCGACCGCGATGGCGCTGGCGGTCCTGGGCACCCTGGTCGCCGCGCTCACCCCGGGGCAGGCGCACTGGCTGGGGATCCTCGCCGCGCTGGCGGTGGGGGCGGCAATCGGTTATCCGCTTGCGCAGGTGCCGCTCACCGCAGTGCCGCAGCGGACCGCGCTTTCGCACGCCTTCGGCGGTCTGGCGGCGGGCCTTGTCGGCACCGGCAAGTTCTTCCTCTACTACACCGGCGATCAGAGCCAGCTTAGCCCGTTCATCGTATTCGCCATCCTGACCGAGGTGCTGCTCGGGCTGCTCACGTTCACCGGCTCGCTGATGGCCGCCGCCAAGCTGCAGGAAGTGAAGTGGATTCCGCAGCGGCCGGTGACCTACCCGGGGCAGAACGTAATCAATGTCGGGCTGCTGCTGGTCGCCGTTGGCCTGGGCGTGGCGCTGACGCTGCAGCCGAGCGCCGGGTGGGCGCCGCTCGCCTTCGGGGCAATCGCCGGACTGTCGCTGCTGTTCGGGGTGCTGCTCATCATTCCGATCGGCGGGGCGGATATGCCGACGGTGATCGCGATCCTCAACTCGTATGCCGGACTGTCGGCGGTGGCGATGGGGTTCGTGCTCGACTCCAAGCTCCTCATCACGGCCGGGGCGCTCGACGGATCGTCGGGGCTCATCCTGGCGATGATCATGTCCAAGGCGATGAACCGCTCGTTCACCAACGTGCTGTTCGGCGCCTTCGGGCAGGTGGCACCGGCGGCGGCGGGCGGCGAGCAGCGGCAGTACAAGAGCGAGACCGCCGAGAGCGCGGCCGAGGTGATGGCGCAGGCCAGCCTGGTCATCATCGTGCCCGGCTACGGCATGGCGGTGGCGCAGGCGCAGCACAAGGTGCGCGAGCTTTACGATCAGCTAAAAAAGCGCGGCGTGACGGTGAAGTTCGCGATTCACCCGGTCGCCGGGCGCATGCCGGGCCACATGAACGTGCTGCTCGCCGAGGCGGAGATTCCCTACGAGGACCTGCTGGAGATGGACGAGATCAACGCCGACTTCCCGCAGGCCGACGTGGCGATCATCATCGGCGCCAACGACGTGGTGAATCCGGCGGCGCGCACCGATAAGACGAGCCCGATCTACGGCATGCCGATCCTCGATGCCGACAAGGCCAAGACCATCTACGCGATCAAGCGCTCCAAGAGCCCGGGCTTCGCCGGCATCGACAACGAGCTGTACTTCCTGGATCGTACCTTTATGCTGTTCGGCGATGCCAAAGCCGTCGGCGGCGAGCTGGCCAAGGCGCTCGCCGGCGAGAGCGGGATGCACTAGGGACTGCGCCGGCTTGCTGTGCCTTCGACTTCTGGGGGTGGGTGACGGCAACCGACACGACCGGCCGGTCGGGCGCTGGTGGCTCAGCCGCCCTTGGCGGGGGCGGCAGCCGGCACGGGCGGGGGCGCTCCACCTGCAGCGCCCGGCGGGGCCCCCTTGGGCGCGAAGCTCAGGCAGCCTCCTTCGGGGTTGACTGCGCCGGCAAACAGCTTGCACCCGCCGCACCCGAGACCCGCGTACCGCTCTGCCTCGAACTGCGCGCACACGCTGCACTTCTTTGCCGGATCGTCGGCCTTCTCCTTGTACTGCAGCGTGCGGCGGAGGGTGGCGGCGGTCTCATCGACCTCGATCTTGGCCGCGCAGCTCCCGGCCCCGCCCTGACCGGCCCCCTGACCGGCCCCCTGGCCGCCGCCCTTATTGCAGCCCGACAGCACCAAGAGGCCGCCAGCAGCCGTGAATGAAGCCCCGATGACCTGGAGGGCGCGCCGCCTCACCATCAAGTTCACTCTCGCGTTGGTTTTTTCCAAGGTTTTCAGCTCCTTTGCATAGGATCCCTAAGGCCGCGTTGCTGCTTCATTTTCTTAGCGCACCTGTGGCGAGCGCGCCAATCGCTCCGCAAACCGCTCCTCGGCCCGGCAGGGAGCAGCGGCGGCGACGGCGCGGCGGCCTGGGGACCTCAAACCGGATGAGCTTACGGAGCCAGCTGACTCGTCGGCGAGCTTTGCAAGTGGACGGTCTGCGGACACGTTGCGGACATGTTGCCGACGGGTGGCCGAGATGTTGTAAGCGCTGGGCATCCGCAGATCGTACCTTTTGTTGGCCGTGATTTGCTATTTTCCCTCCGCCAAAACGGTTATTGGGAATGAAGGAGATCGCGATGCGCAAGTTGATCGTTCACGAGTTCGTCACTCTAGACGGAATCATGCAAGCTCCGGGCGGCCCCGACGAAGACTGCGACGGCGGCTTCGCCCACGGCGGCTGGACTCGGCCGTACTGGCACGACGACATCGGTGCGACGTTCGGCGCGCTGATGCAAGGTGTCGACGCGTTCCTGCTCGGGCGGCGCACCTACGTCACGCACGCCCAGGCGTTCGAGCCGATGCCCGCCGGCGATCTGTTCGGCGACCTGATGAACACGCCGGCCAAGTACGTCGTCTCGACGACGCTGGACAAGCCGAGCTGGCGCAACACGACGATCATCAGAGACGACGTAGTCGGCGCGGTTCGCCGGCTGAAGGCGAGCGCCGGCAAGGACATCCTCCTCGACGGCAGCAGCCAGCTCCTGCACACGCTGCTCAACAACGACCTCGTCGACGAGCTCCTGCTACACGTGTATCCGCTAGCGCTCGGGAGCGGCAAGCGAGTGTTCCCCAGCGGCGGACCCGAGCGCCGCTTTGCGCTGAGCGCGGCGACTCCCTATCCGACCGGCGTCGTCGGTCTGCGCTACACTCGCGCGGAGTAGGCTGAACAATCCGCTGTGGCCCTCTGCGGGACAGAGGGCGCTAGATATAATCGCCGCCCATCGATCATTCAAGACTGGAGTAAAGCAATATGCCGGATAGGGAGCGTACCGAGAAAGTACGGCAGGAGGTCATGCGGCTCAACGAGCTCCTTGGCATCATGCGGCGCAAGCTGGCTGATGGGGAGCTGGCGTATGCTGCGCTGTTCGCAGGTATTCCGCCCGCGGAGTCCGCGGCGATGCACCACAAAGATCTCCAATGGAAATTAGCAGAGCAGATGGATGATCTGAGTCCGCTCAAGGAGATTGTGTCCAAGCTGCGCTTCGAGGCGCGTGAGCTGGAAAAAGCATTTGCGGAACTTTACGACATTGTCGCGAGGACACCTGATGAAATGGACTAGTTCAGCTTCCAGGGGCTCCGCCGGCAAGCCGTCCGCACGCGCTGCCGAGACCAGGTGGACGGATTCATAGGGCTGCTCTCGCGGGGACGACAGTCAACCGGATGAGCTTACGGAGCCAGCTGACTCGTCGGCGAGCTTTGCAAGTGGACGGTCTGCGGACACGTTGCGGACATGTTGCCGACGGGTGGCCGAGATGTTGTAAGCGCTGGGCATCCGCAGATCGTACCTTTTGTTGGCCGTGATTTGCTATTTTCCCTCCGCCAAAACGGTTATTGGGAATGAAGGAGATCGCGATGCGCAAGTTGATCGTTCACGAGTTCGTCACTCTAGACGGAATCATGCAAGCTCCGGGCGGCCCCGACGAAGACTGCGACGGCGGCTTCGCCCACGGCGGCTGGACTCGGCCGTACTGGCACGACGACATCGGTGCGACGTTCGGCGCGCTGATGCAAGGTGTCGACGCGTTCCTGCTCGGGCGGCGCACCTACGTCACGCACGCCCAGGCGTTCGAGCCGATGCCCGCCGGCGATCTGTTCGGCGACCTGATGAACACGCCGGCCAAGTACGTCGTCTCGACGACGCTGGACAAGCCGAGCTGGCGCAACACGACGATCATCAGAGACGACGTAGTCGGCGCGGTTCGCCGGCTGAAGGCGAGCGCCGGCAAGGACATCCTCCTCGACGGCAGCAGCCAGCTCCTGCACACGCTGCTCAACAACGACCTCGTCGACGAGCTCCTGCTACACGTGTATCCGCTAGCGCTCGGGAGCGGCAAGCGAGTGTTCCCCAGCGGCGGACCCGAGCGCCGCTTTGCGCTGAGCGCGGCGACTCCCTATCCGACCGGCGTCGTCGGTCTGCGCTACACTCGCGCGGAGTAGGCTGAACAATCCGCTGTGGCCCTCTGCGGGACAGAGGGCGCTAGATATAATCGCCGCCCATCGATCATTCAAGACTGGAGTAAAGCAATATGCCGGATAGGGAGCGTACCGAGAAAGTACGGCAGGAGGTCATGCGGCTCAACGAGCTCCTTGGCATCATGCGGCGCAAGCTGGCTGATGGGGAGCTGGCGTATGCTGCGCTGTTCGCAGGTATTCCGCCCGCGGAGTCCGCGGCGATGCACCACAAAGATCTCCAATGGAAATTAGCAGAGCAGATGGATGATCTGAGTCCGCTCAAGGAGATTGTGTCCAAGCTGCGCTTCGAGGCGCGTGAGCTGGAAAAAGCATTTGCGGAACTTTACGACATTGTCGCGAGGACACCTGATGAAATGGACTAGTTCAGCTTCCAGGGGCTCCGCCGGCAAGCCGTCCGCACGCGCTGCCGAGACCAGGTGGACGGATTCATAGGGCTGCTCTCGCGGGGACGACAGTCAACCGGAGAACGTCTTCATCGTGCCCGACCCCGAGGCGCCGGCCGGCGAGCGGGTGAAGATCCTCGACTTCGGCCTCGCCAAGATCTACGCCGACTCGACCCACACCGAGGTCAGCGGCGGCCAGGGCCACACCAGCATCGGCGCCATCATGGGCACTCCCGCCTACATGGCCCCCGAGCAGTGCCGCAGCCTGCAGCGGGCCGATGGGCAGTCCGATGTCTACTCACTGGGAGAGCGCGCGCCGACGCGGCGCCAGAGCCCGGCGCGTCCCCCCGGCCCTCGTCCGCCGCGGGCGCCGTACGCAGCGATCTACTTGAGTGGTGGTCGGGCTGGTGGGAAGCGCAGCGCGTCCAGCAGGCTCAGCGCCGTGCCGCGGCGATGATGCGACCGCCGCCGCGGGCGGGGCGCTATGGGCAGCTGCGAGTCCCCCGCTGCTTTGCTGGCGCCGCGCACGCCAAGGGCTAACATATCTCCGATGATGCGCTTGCTCACCCCTTGCGACCGCCGGCTGACCGCCGCAGCCCTGCTCCTATTCCTGCTCGTGGGCGGCTGCAGCCCGGGTCTGGCGAGCTTTGATCTGCGCAGCGCGCGGGTCAAGGACGACCTGAACTCCGTCGAAGTCAAGGGCGCGACCCGGGTCGAAAACGGAGTGACGATTCATGAGATCCGCTTCACTTCCCTAAGCTGGGACAGCGGGACCGCGCAGCCGATCCGCATCCAGGCCTTCCTGGCGATCCCCGCGGGCCAGTATCCGCCGCACAGCAAGCCGGGGGTGGTGTTCGCCCATGGCCTCGGGGATAAGGGAGATCCGCAGGCGGCGGCGGAGCTCAGTCGCAACCTGGACGTGGTCGCCCTGGCGCTGTCCGGACCGGGCCTTGGGGAATCGGAAGGACGAGCGCTCACCCCCACCGATCCGAGCGCCCTGTTTGCCGGAGCCAAGGACATCCGCAAGAGCTGGCTCTACGTCTATGTCTACGCCATCCTGCGCTCCATTACCTATCTGCAGACCCGTCCGGAGGTCGATGCCCAGGCGATTGCGATCACCGGCTTCAGCATGGGCGGCATCGCCACCTTCATCGCCAACGGCGTCGATGACCGCATCCGGGGCGCGCTGCCGGTCGCCGCCGCCGGCGGGCTGTTGCGAGCGGCCAGCGCCGACAGCTGGCTGCGCCAGCTCGTGCTGTCGGTTCCTGGACAGCACCTTGAAGATCCGGGGCCGGTCTCGCTGTTCCGCCGCCTCGATCCGCTGCGCTTTGCGGGCCAGCAGCACGGCGCCGTCTACATGCTGATCGGAGCCCAGGATGAGTACTTTCCCCTCGAGCAGGCCATCCAGATGTATAAGGCCCTGCGCGCGCCGGCCAAGAACCTGACCCTGGTTCCCGACTATGATCACGGCTGGTACTTCGGCGGCGGCTGCCCTGCCGACTGCATGCCCGGCGGTCCCCACCCGCCGAGCTGCCCGCCGGCGCCGCTGTGCCCGCAGACCTGCCCGCCGGGCAGCCGCCCGCCCTACTGCGGACCGCAGGCCAGCTACAACCGCCTGGACGACTTCAACAACCGCTGGTCGCAGCTTATGCGCACGCTGGTGGCCCGGCACGTGGCGCGCTGGCCCCGTCCGCTGCCCCCCGCTCCCGAGCCGCCGCAGGTGGTGCACGCCGCCGACGCGATCGTGGTGCAGACAGAGGAGTCCACGCGCGCGGTGCGGCTGGCGATAAGTGATGACTGTGGCTTCACCTACAGCCAGATTCCTCTTCAGCGCGGCACCGACGGCACCTATCGCTACTCGCGCCCGGTCGCCAAGAACGCCATCCTGTTCGCCGAAACGGAGTCGACCGAAGGAGCGATCTCCACGTCGCTGCCGACCTGGCCGCTGACCTGCAAGCTGCGGGTGCGGCAGTTCGGACCGCGGCCGCCGGCGACTCCGCTTTGATCGTCGCCCCGCCGCGCGCCGCCGCACTTGAGCGCCGCGGACGGACGTGTTACAGACTCGCATGGCGCTGGTTATTCGCTCCTACGAGGCTTCGGATTACTCGGCAGTGCGCGCGCTTATCGAGAGCGTGCTCACCGAGTTCGGCTTCGCGTTCGCCGTGGGCGGACTGGAGCAGGACCTGCGTGAAATCGGCGCCCGCTATGGCACGCCACGAGCAGGCTTCTGGGTCGCCGAAGCAGGCGCGAGCCTCGTCGGTACGGTGGCGATAAGGCCCAAGGCCGATCGGACCTGCGAGCTCAAGCGGCTGTACCTCGCTCCGCAGTGGCGCGGGCAGGGGCTCGGTCAGGTCCTTTATGCGCATGCCGAGTCCTTCGCCCGGCAGGCCGGCTACGACCGAATCTGGCTGGACTCGTCGCGGCGGTTTGGCAGCGCCCATCGCCTTTATGAGCGCAACGGCTTCGTCCTCTTGGAGCGCCTGGACAACGACTGGGAAGACAACGTGTACGAGAAGCGGCTGCCGTAATACGCCGCGTCGCGGGCTGCCGCGCAGCGCGCCCCGGGATTCCAAGGCGACCGATCGGGAAAGGCGATTAGCGACTGGCTGCGGCGGGTGAGAAAGCGGGTGGGGACGCGGAGCAGGCCGCCTCGTTGCGGAGGCTGGGCGACGGTGAGGGCGCGCGCAGGGGAGCTGTCGGCGACTTCACTGGGGGTGATGCTGTTTGAGATGCTCGCCGGGCGGCTGCCCTTCGAGGCCGGCACGGCCGGGGATCTCATCGCCATGCACATCACCTGTGACCCACCGGATCTCGGCGCTTGCGCACCGACGGTCTCGCTGGCCATGGTGGAGCTTTTGGGGAGCATGCTGGGCAAGCTGCCGAGCACCCGCCCGACCATGCGCGCCGTCGAGGAGCGGCTGGCGGGCATCGAGCAGCAGCTGCTCGCCGGCACCGCTACCTCGACCCGGACCCGGCAGCAGCGCAGCCAGCTGGTGCGCTGGGG
>DAOMZC010000230.1:0-8263 GCA_035437965.1 Pseudomonadota bacterium | reverse complement strand
CTGGCGTTCGTGCACGCGTTCCGCCTCCTGCGCGGCGCGCGCCGCCACCCGCCTCGCTCCCTCCAGCAGGGAGAGGAGCGCCCCGGTCGCCAGGAGGACGCCGGCCTGCCCGACGAGGGCCAGAGTCGCACGGCTCGGCTCGCCGAGGTCCTGGCGGATCGGCAGCCCGGCGCGCGCCGCCGCGTAGAGCCCGACGAGCTGCGCGGCAGCCAGCGCCGCCCAGGCGAGCGCCGGGCGCTGCCCAGCGACGGCGTAGACCGCGACCGGCAAGAGGACGTTCCACACCACCGCCGGCGAGCTCAGCCCTCCGGTGCGCAGCGTGACGATGAGCGTCGCGGCGAAGGTGAGGGCGACGAAGACGTTGCCCACTACGGCCACCTTTGCGCCGCGGCGCAGGAGCGCGGGGACGGCGGCGAGGCCCGGTGCCAGCGGTGCCAGCGCGAGCGCCGACACCGGCGAACCGCCGGCGAGGTAGAGCGCGGCCATGGCGAGGATGAAGGGGATGCCGAGCGCGGCCTGCGCCACCGCGAGGCGCGTCCGCTGCACGTCCTCGGCGTCGCGCGGGCCGGGGAGCAGGGCATCGGCCCACGTCCCCAGGCGCCTGGCGATGCGGCGCGCGCCGTTCATTCGCCGACGTCGATGAGACCGCTCTTCATCGCCTCGTACACTGCTTCCCCGCGCGAGTTCACCGACAGCTTGCGGTAGATCGCCTTCACGTGGTCGGCGACGGTGTGGTGCGATATGCCGGCGACGCTCGCCACCTCTTTGAACGACAGGCCCTTGGCGAGCTGATCGAGCACGGCGATCTCACGCGGCGTGAGCGCGATCGGCGACCGCGGCCGGACAGGCGAGCGGCGCTCTGCCGCGTGGCCGCGCAGGCGCGCGAGGATGTGCCTCGCCACAGACGGGCTGATCGGCGCTCCGCCAGCCAGGACGCTGCGGATCCCCGCGATCGCCTCGACCGCGCCGACCCCCTTGAGCAGGTAGCCGTGCGCGCCCCGCTCGATGGCCGCGAGCACCGAGCTGCCGTCGCCGAAAACGCTGACGACGAGCACCTTGCAGTCGCCGTGGGCGCGCGCGGGCGCGATGAGATCGAGCCCGCTGCCGTCGGGGAGACCGAGGTCGACGAGCAGCACGTCCACCCCCGCGGCGACCAGCGCGTACCCGTGGGCCAGCGTCTCGGCCTGACCGGCGACGATGAAGCCCGGCTCGGCGGCGCAGGCCGCGGCGAGCGCGCGCGCGAGGACAGCGTCGTCGTCGACGATAGCGATCCGGATCGGACAGGAGGGCAGAGCCATCGGCGCATTCTAGGACGACGCAACCGCCGGCTGTCGATGAAACTGCTCTTGGCGAGCCAGGGCCACTGCAGCGCGCAAAAAGGGAGTCGCCCAGTCGGGACGTTCTAAAATTCCAGTCTGATATCGTCGCCAAGACAGCAGTTTGAGAGCAGAAGCTGCTCGTTAATCTGCAGTTTTGCGAACGCCTGTTCCGCGAGTGCGCGGTCCTGGACACGACAGGCAGCGACGCCAACGAGTAGCCAGGCGTGTCGCGGGGAGGAGGCTGTCTGAGAAACCGCGAGTGTGATTGCCTGCCGGTAGTTCTGTTGGCGGAGCTGCGCCCAGGTCGCGGCCAGCGAACTGGGCGAGTCCGCCTCGACGGCTCTCAGCTTCTGCTGGCAGGTCTTGGGCTCCGCCGCTAGCCGCTGGGCTTCACGCTGCGCCGCCAACCGTTGCGCCTCGCGCTGCTCGGCCAGGCGGTCGGCCTCAAGCTGCGCCACCTGCGACTTGGCCGCGAGGGCGTCGCGAAGGATCTTTTTTTCGCGGCAAGTGGCGCTTATGGCCAGGCTGCTGGAGTGGCTTACGTGACGATGGGCCTCGCCAATCGTCCGCCAATCGCCCAGGCTGCAGGCGGCCTTCCCAATCAGCGACCAGGCTCTGTCAGGGTCCGCTGCCGCCCCCACCTTGGCGAGCGCGATAACCCCTTGGTAGTTGCCCTTCTCATACTCGGAGGAGGCGGCGGCCAGCGCGTCGCTTGGTGAGGCGGGCACGGTGACAAGAGGCGCCTCCGGTAGCGCGGGCGGCGACACGGACTTCTCAGCAACAAACTCGGGCGGATTCGGTAAAGGCGGCGCGTCCGCGATCGGCTGCGCCGCGGTTCTCTGTTCAGAGACTGCTGGTCGACTCTCTGCGAGAGATGGCTCTGGACTCTGTTGCCCCAGGGGAACAAAGAAGAAATCTCCCTGGAGAGACGATGTCTCCCAGGGCGTCTGCTGCCCCCCGGAGTCGGCGCGTACGTGCACGCGGACTTCCTTGAAGACCTGCTCGATCGGAGTCCCCGGACGCACTATGGACTTCAGAAGGTGTGACGTGTACAGGCCGTTGCGCCCATCGAGACCGTCGCTAGCGACGGCATTTGGTCCGGTCGCGTAGGCGATGATCGTCCCGCTGGGAGCATTCATCGGCGCCAGTCCGCCGGCTCCAGCCAGGGCCCGGGAGTGCAAAAAGGGGTTGTTACGGCACGCATCCAGGATCACGATGTTGGTCCTGCCCTCCGCCGAACGCATCTTCTCCAGTACCAGATCGGCGCTCAGCGACTGATACTTGATCTCGTCCTCCCTCCTTATATGGGCATCGATGGGCACCAGATAATTAAATCCTCCCACCTGAACCCCATGGCCGGCGTAGTAAAAAAGCCCCACGGCAGAGACCTGGAGCTGATCGCCAAAAGTACGCACGGCCTCCTCCATCTGCCGGAGGCTCAGATCCTTTCTGAGCAAGACTTGGAAGCCCAGCTGGCGGAGCGTCCGGGCCATGTCATCCGCATCGTTCAGCGCGTTGTTCAGAGGCAGACGATAGCTGCCGTTTCCGATCACCAGCGCCAGCTTGGCGCTGGCTTGGGGGGTCGCCGGGCCATGGATCGGAACCAGCGTTCGCTTGGGCGGACCCTTGCCGAGTGCTACGGAAGCAAGAGTGGCTAGATACAGCGCGCCCCCGGCCCAGGATCCCCGTCGCGGCAAGTGCCTCAACATCTTGCGACGATTTTACTCTGCGGCTCGGAAATTTTGCAGCCATCGGCTTATCCAGCAAGGCCAGCGGCCGGTCGCTTCCGTGCGACTGATCTTCACACAAGCGCACATCTAGACACTGGGCGGCGCTGAGACGACAGCTTCCATGGGCGGAGAAGGTGGGTGCTGGGCGCAGGCGGCGGCAGTGACGCCAGACAGGGGCACGCCAGCCAGGCTGGCATACTACAGCGGGCGCAGCGCCGATCCTTCCGCAGTCAGGCGCGCTCAGGCCGCTCAGCTCAGAATGAGGCAGGTCGTCGTGCTGTGCGCATACAGCTTGCCATCCCCATCCACGACCCGGCCCTCGGCCGTCGCGAACCGCTTGCCCAGGTGGATGCTCTTGCCTTCGGCGCGCACCGTGCCGGTGGCCGCGGTGATGGGGCGGACGAAGTTGAGGTGGAGATCGACCGTACTATATCCCGTCCCCTGCGGCAGCAGCGTATGAATGGCACAGCCCATCGCCGAGTCGAGCAGCGTCGAGATCACCCCGCCGTGCACCGAGCCGATCGGGTTATAGTGGTACTCGGCGGGATCGACAGTGAGCACGATCCGGCCCTCTTCTGCCTCGATCAGCCGGATGTCGAGCATCAGCCCGATCGGCGCCATGGACACCTCGCCCTTCAGGATGGAGCGCATGTACTCCAGGCCGGACATCGTCGTCGCCCGGCGCGCTCCGATCATCGGGTCCTGCCAACGCACGGTGCGGATACGCTCGGGCTCAGTTTTTTCAGTAGACATGGATCTGCTCCTGATTGTGATGGGGGTGAAGAAGCTTGGTCGTATCGATGCGCGGCTGGTCCTGCATGTCGACGAACAGCCGCGCCATGCTGCGGTAGCGCGCCCAGACGCTCTGCTGCGCATAGAGCACGCCATGCTTCTTACAAAGCGCGACGAGCTGCGGATGGTACTGCTGGTACTTGAGCAGCGGCATCGACGGCCACATATGGTGCTCCGAGTGATAGTTGCACCACAGGTGCAGAAGATCCAGCCAGTCGCTGCCACCGCGGTAGTTTACCGTTCCCAGGAGCTGGCGCAAGGAGAACTCGTGCTTGCACTCCACGGAGCCGGAGAACAGCGGAATATCCGGCGCGCTGTGGCTTGGCCGTATGCACAGGAAGCTGTGCGCGTTGTGCAGGAGCTCGGCCAGCACCACGTTCACAAAGACGCTCAGGACCGCCCAGCGCCCAAGCGGCGCGAACAGCAGCGGCACCAGCACGAAGCGGACGCCGATATAGGACAGATAGTGGGTCAGGATCAGCCGGCCCGCGCCGCCTTCCCGCCCGGCCGCCGGCGTCGCTCCCGGCTTCTCGCCGCGGCGATGCGCGACCAGCGCCCGCTGCAGATGCAGCGCGTAAAAAGAATACTTCCAGCTGACCGTGACCGCGATGAGCGCCGCCACCCGCAGCGGCCGCGGCAAGCGGCGAAACTCCGTCAGGCGCATGATATCGGCGTCCTGCTCATCCCCCATATGGGGATGGTGCAGGGTGTTGTGCAGGTGCGTCCAGGCATCGTTTTCCCACCACTCCAGCCAGTCCAGATAGCGCCGCCAGCCCTTGCCGAAACGGCGGCTGCGGTAGTGCTCGGGGACCCCGGCGATGCGGTCGTAGGCGCCGTGGCGGATGTGGTGCCCAAGGGTCAGGCGGGTGCTCTGACCAAGCGCCAGAAGGAGCGCGCTAATGGGGTTAGGCCCCAGCCACGCCGTCAGATAACCGAGGGCCGTGGCCAGCCGCCCCAGGCGCTGGATCTTCAGCAGGTGGCGGAAGTCCGCGGGCCCGACCTCGCTCCGCATCCGCTGCTCCAGGGCTTTGAGGTCGGCGAAAAACCCATCCCATCTTGTTCCATGCGATCGGCAGGCCATGGCAAATTCCTTTTCTTACTGAAAGCGCTCTCTCATCCAGGAGAACACCGCGGCAAGCGCCGTGTTCCGCTGCCAGGCCAGGCGCCCGAGCCCGGTGATGAAGCCGATATGGCCGCCATGACGACAGCGCCAGGAGGTGACGCTGCGCGAAGCTCCGGCCAGGTAGGGCAAAACGGTGCTGAGCGGCACCATCGGATCGTCATCGGCGTGGACGATGAGACAGGGCAGCTTCAGCTCGGCGAGGTGCGGGCCGCAGCTCGACTTGCGGTAGTACTCCGCGGCGCCGGCAAAGCCGTAGCGGGGGGCCATGACGCGATCGTCGAAGTCGTGCACGGTCCGGGCCTGCAGGCCGACGGCCACCATGTCCGGGGGGGACGCTTGCGGCCAGCTCTGGCCGTGCTCGCGCAGGGCGCTCTTCAGCCCGCGCAGCACATAGTGGTGATAGATGCGGGCCGCCGGCCGCTGCAGACCGCGCACGGTCTGCTCCAGATCCATCGGCGCCGACACGCTCGCCACCCCGAGCAGACCGACCGGCGGCGCCGCGGCGGCGAGCAGCGACATGCTTCCACCCAGCGAGAACCCGATGACCAGCACGCCCAGTACCTCCGGTCGCCGGGACAGCGCCGCCACCGCCGCATCCAGATCCGCGGTCAGGCCGCAGTGATAGAGCGTCGGCGACAGCGCCCGCCCGGGACCCGAGCCGCGCAGGTTCAGACACACAGCGTGATAGCCCTCGGCCAGGCACGCCGCGGCGGCGCGCTGCATGTACCGGCTGTGGCTCGTCCCGGCCACCCCGTGCACGAGCAGTACGGTCAGCCGCGCTCCCGGCAACCAGCGCGCGTGCGCCAAGAGCGCACCATCGTTCACCGGAATCCGCAGCGCCTCCGCCGCGTGCGCCGTGCTCCCGTCCAGATAGACGGGGACCTGAGCGCAGAGGGTCTGTAAGTGCGGATTCTGCATCAGCGTCGCCTTCTGTCCGTCTGCTCCGAAGTTACCGAAGTTACTCAGCATGTGTCTCCTCCGCGGTCGCCGCTGCCGTCCAAGCTGCGCGCGCGCCGGTCAGTCCGTGGGCAGCCCGAGCGCGCGCATCTTCACCAGATCCTTGCTGCTGGGACGCCGGTGCACTCCGAGCAGGAAGTCGCCGCCCCACAGCAGGTTGAAGTTGTACTTCATGTGGCGGTGGTGCAGGTAGTGATGGCGGGCGATGAACTTCATGTAGCGGGTCTGCAGCAGCCACCGCTTGAACCCCGACGCCGCGCGCAGGGCTTCGTCATGGCGCATGTGCAGGCACGGATGAATGAACTTGCTCATCATCGGATACACCACGATCGGCACAAGCGCCCCCGCCAGGACAAAAGGTCCGCCCACCAGATAAAGGAGCGGAATCAGGAAGGAGACCGGCGCGATGAAGCGCAGGACGCCCAGCCCGACCAGGGTGACGCCATAGCGCTCGCGCTTGATGCCGTCCCCGTGGGTGTTGTCGAGCAGCGCATCCACAGCCGCCTTCTCCCCCGAGCTCTCGAACTGGGTCACGTGGTTCTGGCGGAATGTCTTGATGTGATGGATTACATGATGCGCGTAGTAGGCGCGCAGGAACGGCTTGAACAGCCGGGGATGGCGCCGCCAGAACGCCAGCGTCTTGGTGCTGGCGTGCTGGACATTCTTGTGCAGAAACGACTCGGCGAGCGAGATCGCGGCATAGCCGACACAGAGGCCCATGATCAACTGGAAGAGTTCGCGCATCGTGCAATCCTGGCTTGGCAGAAAAGTGGACCAAGCGAGCGCGGTGGCTTCGCGTGCCGGCGTGCCGCTCGCGCGACCGGGGACGGCCCCGCTGCGGGCTCCGGCGCTCCCGTCGCTCGTCGCTTGCTGCAAAGCGCTGATTGCAATGGCGGTGCCAGCTGCGCAAGCGCCCGCCCAACAAACCCGGAAAGTACCTGCATTACGAGGAGAACCGGCTGCTCCCGCCGCCCCCGCAGCTGTTCATGGGAGGCGCCGCACGCGCCCTTCAGGCCATCTTTGCCGCGCTCCCAAGGCATCCAGGCAATCTTTGCCCGCCGTCGCGCGCAACAATTGCCCAGGCAAGACTGGGGACCGCGGGTGCCCGGCGCGGCTACTGCTTCTCGGTGATGTAGCGCGGCTCCAGATCTTCGGCGACGAGCACGAGCTTCTTGAGACCGTGGTCGAAGCGGTGGTGCCCGAGGATCGCCCACACCGAGCGCCCGGGGACCAGCGGCTCCTTGAGCTTCACCGACGGCGGCACCTCCATGATCCACGATAGGTTCTGTTCGGCGTCGATCTCATAGCGGCGCTCGCCCAGGTCGCGCGCGATCTCGATGTTCGACAGGATGAACGCCTCCGGCGCCGGCTTCCACACCACATCGTGAATCGCCCAGAAAAAGAACGAGCCGGTGACGTGGACAGGCGCCCAGCGGGCCTTCTTCACGATGAGCGGCGGCTCGGTGATGCGCACCGCGAAGCCGCTCTTCACCAGGGTCGGCCCCCAGCCGGGCGGCGCGTCGCGGCTCGTGTCCTCGCTGCCGACGCAGACGAGCACCAGGTCGCCGACCGCCGCGTCGAAGCTTTCGCGATGGCGGCCGTAGCCGAAGTGGTCGCCGGCGAACTGGTAGCTGCGGGCGATGCCCTTGACCTCGAACATCGTGACCGGCTCGCCCTCGTCCAGGGCGTTCTTGGGCAGCCGGCGCAGCTGCTGCCGGCGCACGACCTTGCCCCAGTCGGGCTTGAAGCGGTCCTCGGTGGACGGGATCGGATGGGCGGGATCGGGGGAGAAGGTGCAGCGCCAGCTCACGTCGTAGTCCGCGGTGGCGTGGTATTCGTCGCGCAGCTTGGCGCGGCTCTGCAGCTCTTTGAGGTGGTTCTCGCGATTCTCGAGCTGGATCTCCTTGGCTTGCGTCAACGAGGCGACCAGGCGATCGTGCTCGACGACGAGCTCCTTATAGCGCTTGACGCTGGCCTCGTAGTCCTGGCCGCTGGCGATCTTCTGGAGGAGGGCGTCGCGCTCGGCGTGCAGGTGCGCCGTCGGATCCGGCTCGGTGGCGCCGCGCCCCGGGCCCGGCCCGGCGAGAAGGGCGGCGGCGGCAACGAAAGCGAGGGCCGGACGGCAGCGCGTCGGGCCAAGCGTCGAGGCAGCGCCTACAGTCATGCGCTAGATCCTAGCGCATATGCGGGGCGGGCGTCATCGGCTGCTTCCGCGCCGTCAGCTGCGTGTGGAAAAAGTGGTGTGGAAAGTGGAGTCGCGTGCCCTAGAAAGCGAGCCGGCGAACGGCACCAGCGACGGGAAAAACGCGGCGACCCGACTCCGCGCACCAACCCTGGAGGAG
>DAOMZC010000229.1:0-8272 GCA_035437965.1 Pseudomonadota bacterium | reverse complement strand
GTCCTGTCACCTGCGGCACCCCGCCGCTGGCGCGTCGTCGAGGAGCTCACGCAAGGTCGCCGCCAGCTCGGCGCATACGGCCGGCTCGGTCTCGGTGGCCTGCGCCGCTTGCAGCTGGGCCGTCACCGTCGGCCGGACCTCTGGGACGCGGCGGGCGATCTGGCCCAGGGCCCAATATAGGTGCTCGCGCACCAGCGCTGACTCGCGCCCGAGGGCGGTGGTGAGCGCTGGCAGCTCGGCGGCGGTGCCGACATTGCCCAGCGCCACCGCGACGTTGCGCAGGAGCTGCGCCCGGCCGACTCGCCGCAGCGCGGTGCGCTGCACGTACCGGCGGAACTGCGCCGCGCCGAGCTGCAAGATTCGCACGAGCTCGGGCTGGGCGAGGTCGCGGCGCGGTCGAAACTCCGGGTCTCCCGGGCGCTCGGCCGCGTTCCACGGGCAAACCTCCTGGCACAGGTCGCAGCCGAAGATCCAGGTCCCCACCTGCGAGCGCAGCGCCCGCGGGATGGCCGCGGAGTTCTCGATGGTCAGGTACGAGATGCAGCGCCGCGCATCCAGCAGGTAGTCGCCGACCAGAGCGCCGGTCGGGCAGACATCCAGGCAGGCCCGGCAGTGGCCGCAGTGCGGCGTCGCCGGCTGCCCGCTCGGCAGCTCGAACGGCAAGAGCAGCTCGCCGAGGACCGTGTAGCTGCCCACGCCCGGAGTGATGAGCAGGGTGTTCTTGCCCTGGAACCCGAGGCCGGCGCGCGCCGCCAGCGCCCGCTCCAGGAGCGGCGCGGTGTCGACGCAGACCCGGTAGGCGACCTCGACCCCCAGGTGCTGACGGAGCTGCTCGGCGAGCCGGCCGAGGCGCTGCTTGAGCACGATGTGGTAGTCGGTGGCCCGCGCATAGCGGGCGATCTGACCGCGCAGCGCGTCCGGTGCCGAGCGGTCCGCGTCCACGACCGGATCGGGCGCCGGGTGCAGGTAGGAGACCGCCACCGTGCACACACAGCGCGCCGACTCCAGCAGCTGGCGCGGATCGCGGCGGGCCGCTTGCTGCTCCTCGCGCACAAGGTAGACAAGCTCCCCCGCGTAGTCGGCGGCGAGCCAGGTGGTGTAGCGCTCGTACTGGTCAATCTCCGTCGCGGGAGTGAACGCCAGGTGGGGCAGGCCGAGCGCCGCCGCCGCCTCGCGCAGCCACGCGGCGGTCGCGCGCGCCCACGCGCCGTCCTCGGGCCGGTCTGCGAGCTCAGCGACGGGTGGATTGGCGGGTGTCATGACCAGGAATCGATTTCATCAAAGTACGCTAGCAAACTGAATTTTTTTCCAGCGCCAATGGTCGTACTATGGTCGAGCAAGCAGCGTTGGCGCCACCGGGTGCGACGCAAGACATACACCTACAGGAGAAGGCAAATGAACAAGAAGGTTTTGGCAGCTCTGGTCAGCACCCTGGCGTTTGGCTCTGTGACTGCGGCGAACGCGCAGGATGCCGCCAAGCCCGCCGCCAAGCCCGCCAAGAAGGCCGCCAAGAAGGCCCCCCCCGCCGCCGACAAGGCCGCCGGTGACAAGGCCGCCGGTGACAAGGCCGCCGGTGACAAGGGCGGCGCCAAGAGCTGCGCCGGTGACAAGGGCGGCGCCCACAGCTGCAGCGGCGACAAGGGCGGCGCCAAGAGCTGCAGCGGCGACAAGGGCGGCGCCAAGAGCTGCGGCGGCGACAAGGGCGGCGCCAAGAGCTGCGGCGGCGACAAGAAGGGCGGCGCCAAGAGCTGCGGCGGCGACAAGGGCGGCGCCCACAGCTGCGGCGGCGACAAGAAGGCCCCCGACAAGAAGTAGTTCTGAGCTGATGAAGAGCCGGCTCGCCGCGTGAGCCGGCCCTTTTAGGAGCTCCTCTGGTGGTCGTTGGTTCGGCCAATCTTCAGAGGAATGCATGGTCTGACCGGAAATCCTGGGCAAAGAAAGTTCAGTAACTTTTTCTTGTCAGACCATATCGATATACTGCGGAGCGTTGTGGCGCCAAACACCGGGCGCTGCGAACGCAACCCAAAAAACCCAAGGAGAGAGCAGATGAACAAGAAAGTTCTGGCGGCGATGGTCAGCACCCTGGCGTTCGGCACTGTCACCGTGGCGAAGGCCGAAGACAAGGCCCCCGCGGCCGAGAAGGCCCCCAAGGCCAAGAAGGGCGACAAGGACAAGGGCGCCGAGCACAGCTGCAAGGGCGACAAGGCCGGTGGCGCCAAGTCCTGCAAGGGCGACAAGGCCGGTGGTGAGCACAGCTGTAAGGGTGACAAGGCGGGCGGCGCGAAGAGCTGCGGCGCCAAGAGCTGCGGCGGCAAGTAGTCGTCGCTTTTGCTGACCTAGGGGTCGCAGCCCAACCGGGCTGCGGCCCTTTTTTTCACCCTCTTGCCGAAAATAGTTCCCGGCAAGGCTTTGAGCGAGGCTAGGCATGCCCAAACAAATCGCTGGGATCGGAGTCGGCCTGCGGCGCGAGTATGCCAAGGAGCTGGCGTGCACCGAGCGGCAGATCGATTTCATCGAGGTTATGCCGGAGAACTGGGTCTGCTTCGGCGGCCGGCGACGGCAGCAGCTCGAGGCGTGCGTCGAGCGCTTCCCCAGTGTCACCCACAGCGTCAGCTTGAACATCGGCGGCATGGATCCGCTCGACGGCGAGCTCCTGGACGCCACCTCCGCGCTGCTCAAGCGCCTGGAGGCGCCATTTTTCACCGATCATGTCTGTTACTCGTCGGTGCGCGGCCAGCCGATAAGCGATCTGCTGCCGCTGCCGTTCACCCGCGAGGTTATCGAGCACACCGCCGCCCGCATCGTCGCGGCGCGCGAGCGCGTCGGCTGCCCCCTGGCGCTGGAGAACGCGACCTTCTACTCGCACATGCCCGGCGCCGAGATGGACGAGGCGAGCTTCCTCTGCCAGCTCCTCGAGGCGGGCGACTGCGGCATGCTGCTCGACGTGAACAACGTGTACGTCAACAGCCAGAACCACGGCTTCGACGCCCGCGCCTTCATCGATCGCATGCCGCTCGACCGCGTGTGGCAGCTGCACCTCGCCGGCCACACCCTGGTCGACGACACCATCATCGACACCCATATCGGGCCCATCATCGAGCCGGTGTGGGACCTGTACCGCTACACCCTGCGCCGGGCCAGGCGGCTCATCCCGACGCTCATCGAGTGGGATCAGGACATCCCGTCCTTCGATGCGGTGGTCGATGAGGTCGACAGGGCGCGGGCGGCGGCGCAGCAGGCGCTCGGCAAGGAGACCCCATGAAGCTCGCCGACTTCTACTCGCGCATCGCCCCATTCATGCTCGGTGAGATCGGCCACGACGAGGTGGTCACGGCGCTGTGGGGCAACGACCCGCCCCGCCCCGACGCGGCGCGGCTGCGGATCTACGGCCGCTTCTGCAAGAACCACCGCTTCGAGACGCTGGAGTTCGTCTTTAGCGAGTGCCGCAGCGCGGTGGTCAATAGCCTCGGCGAGCGGGCCTGGGCCGAGATCGTCGAGGACTACTTCACCGCCCACCCCATGCACCACTTCGAGCTCAACCGCAACGGCGAGCACTTCGCCGACTTCCTCGCCCGCGACCCGGCGCAGCGCTGGCCGCCGTACCTGGCCGCGCTCGCCGATTTTGAGTGGTGGGAGTGGCAGGCGATCAGCGCCCCCGACGATCCGGGCGACGCCGAGCCCGACGCCGGACCGCTGCGCCTGGGCAGCACCGTCGAGCTGCGGCCCTACGCCTTCGACCTTATCAGCTGGCTGGACGACTACGAAGCGGACGAGCGGCCCCCGGCCCCCGAGGCCGAGCCGATCGTGGTGCTGTTCTGGCGCGATCGGCACCTCGGCGGCCGGCGCGACAAGGCCGCGCCGCTGGAGATGCTGGTCATCAAGGCGATCGTCGAGTCGGTGCCGCTGGACGCCGCGCTCCTCTCGACGCTGCAGGTCGAGCCGGAGCTTTTGGCCGCGACCGCCGCCGATCTGCACGCGGCCGGGGTGATCCTGGGCTCCCCTGACCTCCTCCCGACCGCCGGCTGAGCACCCGCGGCTGCGAATTTATCGTTTCTGTTGAATTGCTTGGATTGAGCGGCAAGCCGCGCAGGCGGGCTCTGCCGATTAATCGCCGCATTCACCTGGCGATTCAACCTGGCGATAAAACCCGCAATTTCCGTAAAAGTGCCTGCCGCAGCGGCCGCCGCGGCGGCTCGACCGACGAGGTGCGCCCGGCCGCTCGGGCGCGCCGGGCGGTCCCGGGGCGCGGCTCGATTAGCGCGCTGGCCCCATTATGCAGCCGTTACGCAGCCGCCATACACCCGTTATGCAGGTATTCCCAAGGAAGCTGAGTCATCCGCTTTACTGGTAGCCAGTAGATGATACAGTCAGAGCATGCTCACGCTCCGTGAAGCCTTTACACTCGGGTATTTGCCAGCGGCGATGGGCGCATATTGGAACGGAGTGGCGCTGCTCGTGCGCATCTCCGAGCAGCCCGAGGAGCCGCGGCTGCGCGTCCGGCTCAAGAAGTGCGAGGCGGCGCTGCGCGAGCAGGAGGCGACGATCTCGGAAGACCTCCTGCAGGTCGACACCCTGCTGCAGAAGCTCGGCCAGCAGATGCCGTCGCTGCCGCGCCTGGCGCCCGACTACTCGATGTGGTACGGCGCGATCCTCGAGGCGGCGCACGAGCGGATGCAGCTCACCGCGCCCGAGGCCGCCACCTGCGTCATGGCCGGGTTCCAGCTCGGTGAGGCGTGGGAGACCCTGAGCATGGCCTGGCTCACCTACTACTTCCTGACCGCGGTGCCCGAGCAGCCGCTCCTGCGGGCGCAGGCGACGGTCCTGTCGCGTGGCCAGAAGAAGGCGAGCCGGCGCACCAGCCGCCTGGCCGAGGAGCCGCAGTGGACCGCCCCCCAGCGCCAGGTGCTCATCGAGATCGACGATGTCTTCAACAAGCTGCCCGACCTCGACCTGGAGGAGCAGCCCGAGATCGACGTGCCCGGTCGCCTGCGCGCGGTGGTGGCGGCGATGGAGGCGATCTCGGTGCGGCTGCGCGCCTTCCCGTCGCTGCTCCCCAACGACGACAGTAGGCCCGTGAGCCGCCCCGAAGAGGACCCGGGCTCCGACGACGCCGCCGCTACAGGCTGATGTTCATTCCCCAGTTGAAGTGGATGCGCCCGGGGAAGTGCTGGTACCAGTCCTCGCGCTTCCAGCGATCGCTCTGCAAGAGCGGCTCCTGGCCCGGCAGCGTCAGCGGGTAGGCATAGTCGAGCGACAGCGCGCCGAACTGCGTGTGCAGGCGCAGGATCGACACCCCCAGCGAGAAGCGCACGTCGTTCCAGCGCAGCTTGTCCCAGCCGTCGAAGACCGCCCCGGTGTCGACGAACAGCGCCCCGACCCACGGCCAGTTGAGGAGCTTGGGGGTGATCGCAAACTCCCACTCGATCTGCGACAGGATGCGGGCGCTGCCGCCCTGGGGGACGATGCGGAAGGCGGGCTCGCCGCCCAGCGGTCCGATCGGCGAGCGGACCTCCTCGGCGCGCAGCGCGTCGTTGTCGTAGCCGCGGGTCGAGCTGTCGCCGCCGGCGAAGTAGCGCTCGACGACCGGCAGCGAGGTTCGAGAAAGCGGGATGCCGTAGTTTACCCGCAGGTTGAGGTTGAGGCGGAAGCGCCGCATGCCGAAGATCCAGCCGTCCTCGGGGTGGAGCTCGGGTCCGAAGGGCTTTAGGAGCACCGCCTGGGCGGCCAGCGCAATGAAGCTGCCGTCGGGGCTGAACGGGGAGAAGCCGCAGCACAGCGCCCCGGTGGCCTGTGCCGACAAGAGGTACCCCTCGGCCGGCCGCAGGGGGTTGGGCGGCACCGGCTGGTTGCGCAGGCGCAGGCTCGGGGCCTCGAAGCCGACGCGGCGATCGACGACCACGCCCACCGTCCACTTGAGCGACTGGGTGCGATCGCCGTCGAGCGACACGTTGGTCGACCCCTGCGTGCGGTACAGCGGCACCAGGATCTGGCTGATGTTGAACTCAAGGCGCGTGAACACCCGCAGCTTGGGCGGCAGCCGGCGCCCCTGCTCGTCGGTCGAGGCGAAGTAGCGGGTGAGCTCGAGGTTGGCGCCGTAGGAAGTGACCAGGCCCACGCTATAGGTGTTCTCGCTGCGCCAGAAGCCGCGGAGGTCGAAGCGCAGGAACGAGCCGAACACCCGGGGGTTAGTAAAGCGCGCCAAGAGCGACTGCACGCGCACCCCGAGCTCGCCCGACAGATAGGTCTCCGAGCCAGTTCCAAGGAGGTTGCGCCAGGTGTAGCTCACCGACGAAAACAGCGAGTCATAGGTCGACACCCCGATGTAGCCGGTGATATCGCCCGAGTAGTCGTAGCGCTCCACCACCTCGACCAGCACCGGCACCGGGTTTCGCGCCACCTGCCAGCCCTTGTGCTGCGCCTCCAGCAGGTACTCGCGCGAGCGGCCGGGGTCCTCGATGACGTGCACCGACGAGAAGATCTGGCGGCCTTCCAGGTTCTGCTGCGCCTCCAGGAGCTTGTTGGCGTCGTAGGGATCGCCGGTCTTGAACGGCAGGTCCTTGCGGATGAGGCTCTCGCGGGTGGTGAAGTTGCCGCGGACGATGATCGGGCCGAAGCGCACCGTCTCGTGCTCGTCGAGCGTCCAGCGCAGGGTGACGCGGGTGTGGTCGGCGTTCCAGCTCGAGCGCGTCGGGTCGATGTCGGCGTAGGGGTGGCCGGTCGACTTGCACAGCGCGCTCAGGTGCAGCTTGTCGGCGATGAGCGCCTCGGGCGTGTAGGGCTTGCCGGGCTTTAGCTGCAGCACCTTGAGGACCTGCGCCTCGGTGAGGGTGTGCTTGCCGGTGAGCTGGATCTCCAGGCCGCCGACGAACTCGCGCTCGCCCTCGCTGATCTCGAAGCTCAGAAACAGCTCGCCGCTCTGGCCGCCCTCGTCGAGCGCGGTCTGCAGTCCGAGCAGCGGCGCGCTGCGCAGGGCGTCCGGGCTGCGCGCCACCGCGACCGACACCTGGGCGTGCGGGTAGCCCTCGCGGTGGTAGAAGTCCTCGAGCTTCTTGGCGTCCTGCTCCAGCGTGACCGCGGTGGCAAAGCCGCCTTCGCCAAGGCCGATGAAGCCCAGGCGCGGGTAGCGCCGGGTGCTGATCTGCTCGCTGAGCTTGCCCACCGAGTAGTGGAGCGGATCCTCGGGCACGGTGGCCCTGAAGGTGATGTCGCGCACCTTGAGCTGCGGCCCCTCGTGGATGTTGAACTGAACCTCTAGCGGGTCGCCGGTGCGGTTCTTCCACTGCCAGCTGACGCGCGCCTCGAAGAAGCCCTGCTGCTGGTAGTAGCGGTAGATGTTGCGCGCGCTCTCATCGAGCTCGTTGGCGCTGTAGTAGTTGTCGCGGAAGATCGTCACCACCTTGCGCAGGTCGCCCTCGGCCACCGAGTGGCGGCCGGCGAACTTGAGCAGGATGCGCTTGCGCTCCTCGACCGCCAGGTCGATGTCGACGACGTGGCGGCCGCGGTCGGGCTTGATCTCGCGCTTGGTGAGCCGCACCCCGGCGTAGTTGTGCGCCTGGTAGTAGTCGGTGAGGCGCTTGAAGTCTTCGGTGATGCGCTCGGTGCTGGTGCGGCCGAACCACAGGCAGCAGTGGTCGAAGAAGTCGTACAGCTCGCGCTGCGACAGCAGGGTCAGCTTGTTGGCGGTGACGGTGCCGAGCTTGTAGCGCAGGCGCCAGAACCCGGTGCCCAGGTGTATCTGCAGCCGCACCGTGACCTGCTCGGCGCTGCCGGCGGCCCAGTCGAGCCGGATCTGCACCGTGGCGTCGTAGTAGCCCTTGCGCTGGAGGAAGTTTATAAGCTCGTGCTCCTGCTTGCGGATCTCCAGCAGCAGCTCGTCGCCCTCGGGGAGGCGGTAGCCGGTGCGCCAGGTCAGGTAGCTCAGGATCTCCCACTCGAAGATCGGCCAGTTGCCGGCGACGACGATGCGGCGCACGATGCGCTGCGGGTGCACCGCGATGGTGAGGACCCCGGCTTCCAGCTTGAGCTCGGCGATGTAGCCCAGGACCTCGAGGTCGCGGCGCACCCGGCTCTGCAGCTGCTCGTCCCACAGCGCGCCGTGGGCGGCGGGCGCGGACCCGGAGCCGCTGGTCCCTGGCCCTGAGTCAATGGCGAGGAAACCGAGCACGCGCCGCTCGGTGTCGCCGCGCACCAGGGTGCCGGTCAGCTGCACCCGCTCGATGGGCAGCGCGGGCGGGGCCGGACCGCGCTTGGGCGCGTCGGGCCCGGCAACCGG
>DAOMZC010000228.1:0-8277 GCA_035437965.1 Pseudomonadota bacterium | reverse complement strand
GGACCGGCCGCCTATCGCGGCTTTCCGGCCCGGCTGCAGAAGCTCACCTGGAGCGTCTCTCCCGACAGCGCGCTGCGCGGCAGCGGGCTGCGCCACGTCTACAAGGCGCAGCTGTCCGCCGAGCCGGGCGAGGATGAGGCGCTGGCGTGGCACTTCCTGTGCTGGACGCAGTACGTGCTGGACTCCTGGAATCAAGACAGCAGCGTCGATCTGCAGGTCGACGCCGGAGATAACCCGCTCCGACTCCCGCTCATCGACCCCACGCAAGCCCTAGAGGAAGGCTAGACGAGCCCATGCAAGAGCCTGCGTCGACTATCGACAAGCTCGATGCTTTTGCCTACGTCAAGGTGTGGAGCAGCATCGGCGCGGCGCTCGCGCAGGTGCGCGAGCTGGCGGCGGCAGGTGCCAGCGCCGACGCGCAGTCGATCGCCGAGCTGCGCCGGCGACTGCGCGCGCTGCTCAACCCGCTGCGCAGCGAGCTGACGACAGCGCTCGGCAAGTCGGAGGCCTACGAGCTGCTGCTGCCGCTGGTCATCTACTGCGACGAGCTGGTGCTCAACAAGCTCGCCAAGCCGGCGCGGCCGGCTTGGCCACTGCTGCAGGCCGAGCTGTTCCAGATCAACGACGGCGGCGAGCGCTTCTTTCAAATGGTGGATGAGAGGCTACAGCAGGCGCAGGCGCCGCGGCTGCTCTTGGAGGTGCTTTACTACTGCCTGGGCTGCGGCTTCCTCGGCCGCTACGTCAGCGAGCCGGCCAAGGTGCTGCCGTACAAGACCCAGCTCGCCGAGCGCCTGCAGCTGCACGCCGGGGAGAACCGGCCGCCCAGTCCGTATCGGCGGGCGGAGCGCCGGGCGCGCGCGGCGCAGGTCGAGCCCGCCGCCGCGCGACCGGGCACCTACCTGCCGCTGATCGCACCGGTGGTTCTGTATCTGGCCACCTTCTTGCTTCTGTGCGCGGTGCCAGTCGCGCTGCTGGCGCTGTCCAACTTGCGGCTCCTCGAGCTGCCGACCGCGGAGCCCGAGCCCGAGGTCGCGATCGACACCGAGCGCGACTTATGCCGCGGCGGGGAACGTGCGGACGCCACGCCGGCGGCACCTCGGAAAACTGCCGCGCGCCCGAACTAGGAGGGTGTCGCGGATGTCTCCCAATATCTCCATCGCCGAGCTGCTCGCCGCCGCGCAGCAGCGCCAGTCGTGGCCCGAAGCGAAGCTCGCGGTCGACACGCTGCAAATGGATGCGACCGCGGCGGCATCGCCATGGCAAGCGGCGCTACGGGTTCTGTGCGAACAGACCGAGCTGACTCTGGGGGCGCGCAGCGTGGTGGTCGGCCAGCAGCTCGCGCAGCTGCGGGAGCTCCTGGAGGCGCCGCAGCCTCCGGAAGAAGCCTCGGCAGTCTGGGCGGTGCTCGACGAGCTGGAAGATCAACTAGAGACGCTGTTGCGGGACTAGCGACCAGGCAGGAAGACGACGTGGGGAATGCACTATATATCGCAGCCGTGGCGGCCGAGGTCCCAAGGCTTGGCCGCCACGGCTGGATTGCGCTCGCGGTGCTCGCCGCGCTCGCGCTCCTGCTGATCTCGATCGGCTTGGCAGTCTGGTACTTCCGGCGGCGCCGGGCCGCGGCCACGGGCGGCCCGGCGCGCGCCCAGGTACCGCGGCTGACGGCGATCTGGAGGCGCTTCCTCGCTGGGTTACCCACCGCCGCCCGGCCGCTGGTGAGCCGCTACCCGTGGGTGGTCGTGCTCGGCGAATCGGGCGCCGGCAAGACCACGGTCATCGACAGCAAGGCCGACTGGCAGTCGCAGAGCAACAGCAAGTTCCCAAGCTATACCCAGGAGCCCCCGCTCCAGCTGTACCTGGGCGGCAGCATGGTCGTGCACGAGCTGTCGCCGCAGCTCGTCGCCGATTCGCGCAAGCCGGTCAGCGACGCGCTGTACGCGCTGTGGCGGCCGCTGTGCCGGGCCCGCCCGCCGCTCGCCGTGGTGGTCCTGAGCCTGGAGCAGCTGCGCCGGGCGTCGCCGTTGCAGCTGCGCATCCAGGCGCAGCGGATCGAAGGGACTCTGCGCCCGCTCAGCATACTGTGCGGCACGCCGATCCTCACCCGCGTCTGTCTGACTCACCTCGACGCTCTCAGCCGCGATTGGGCGGCGGCCGATGGCAGGGAGCTGAAGAGCGGCCTCGATTACCTGGCGCGGCGCCTCCAGGAGCTGCGCGTGCCGTTGCTGCTCAGCCTCAGCGGACTTCCCGAGGCGCGCGCGGGCGGAGATGGCGAGGAGCGGCTGAGCGCAAGCGGCGACGAAGGGACGGCCGGCGGCGAGCAGTCGCCGGGACCGCTGGCGACCCGCTTCCTGAAGTACGCTGGCTATCTGAAGTTTGCGCTGCCCAAGCTGCCCAAAGGTGGCTTCGACGACATCGTCCGCTGCCTGGCCGGCGCGCCAGAGTCGCTGCGTCCGCTCGAGGTCCTGCTGTCCGAGCTTTTGAGCTGCATCAAAGCGGGGGGCGACAGCCTGCCCGCCTCCCTGCAGCTGGAGCAGCTCTATCTGATGCCGCGCAGCGCCGATCTGCAGAGCAGAAACCCGCTGCTGCTCGCCGGCACGCGACCACCGCGGCTGACCCAGGCGCTGCACGACAGCGGGCTGCGCGGGCTATGGAAGGCGCTGCGCTATTCACGAATCCTGTCGACCTGGCATGCGAAGGTGTGCGGGGCGCTGCTGCTGCTCGCGCTGCTGCTAAGCGGCGCCGTGTACTCGTATCACAACCGGGTGCTGACCCAGCTCGAAGCGGCGACCCGGATGTTCGATGAGGACGTCAACCGGTCGCTGTGCACCGCCGGGCAGCCGGCCGACTCAGCGCGCGTGCGGCGCTCGGCGCTGCTAGCCGGTGAGCGGCTCAACGCCGTGCAGTCTTCTGAGCGCTTCTGGCCGCTGCTCAACCGCTCTTTCGCGTCGCGGAAGAAGCTCGCCCGCCAGATGTTCCTCACCGCGGTGCGCAACGCCTACTTCGTTCCCCAGCTGCGGGTAGAGAACCGCCGCATCGCCTACAGCGGTGCCAGCGAGCTCCACGCTCCGCAGAGCCCGCGGTCGTCGAGCGGCGGCGCCGACAAGCAGCATCGACAGCGGCATCAGGTGAGCCGCGATACGACTGTAGCCATCGACGAACCGCTGACCGAAGCAAGCGCCCGCCCGGTCATGAACATCGAAGCGGAAGAGGCGATGACCCGCATCGTGTACGCGCTGGCGGCGATCTACGCTAACCGCGGCGGCATTTTGGAAGAGCTGCTGCGCAAGAACTTGTCGCAGATCGCGGCGGAGCTGCAGATCTCCGAGCGAACTCTCAAGGACTACCTCAACAACACCGCGGCCGAGCGCGGGCGCTGCGGCCCCGGCTTGAAGGAAAGTCGCCCGCCATCGCCGCCCGGCCCACCGGACGGGCCACCGCTGCTCACCGATGAGCAGCAGTGGAAGCGCTTCCTCGCCGAGGTGCGAGAGGCGACGGCGAGCCGCGCGGGCGCGACCGCGTTGACGCGCGCCCGCGTGCTGTCCCTGCAAGACCAGGCAAGCCGCCTGGCGGCGGTGCTCGAGCTGGTGGGCCGCTCGCGGCCGCTCGGAGAGATCGCCGATGCGCTCGATGAAGAGTGCGATGTCGATGTCAAGAGCAGCGTCGGCCCGCTCGGCTGGGCGCTTTTGCCGCCCTCGTGGCTGGAGCAGAACGTCAAGGCGCTGCACGGCGCTACCCAGCTCGTGCTATCGAGCAGCTTCGATCTGCTCCCGGCGAGTGAGCTCAGTATGAAGACCATCGACGACCTGCTAAAATCGCTGGCCCCCAAGAGCAAGACGCCCGGGCAGAGCGAGCGGGTGTACGTCGCCAAGTTCCCGGACTCGCCCGATCTGCAGATCAGCGAGACGCAGTGGATCGACGCGCTGGCCGAGGCGCGGCGGCAGACGCTGCAAGCGCAGCTGCAGGACCGGCTGCGCAGCGGCGAGCTCGGACAGGCGGAGCCGCTTTTGCCCGCAGCAGGCAAGCACCGGCGTCGGCATAAAAAAGCCCGCCGTGCAGCTCTCGCCGCCCACGCCGACCGCGCGGCTCGCCCGGTGGGTCCTGCGGCCGACGGAGCGCCGACGCTCTCGGCGGGACTTCCGGACCCTTATAATAAAGTCGCCTTCGAGCGCAGCGAGAAGCCGGCGCTGCTCGGCGCCGACAAGGCGCTGGCGGCGGCCGGCCTGCCGCCAGCCGACCAGGCGCGGGTCGTCGCCGGCATCCTGGCCCAGGCGCAGCGCTACGCCCGTCGCTACGCCGAGACCCTGAAGTCGCACTGGACAAGCTACGGCGTCCGTGCCGACTCGCCGCCCGCGCTGCGCGCCGCGATCGGCGAGCTGCTGCTCCCAGAGTCGGCGCTGAGCAGCCACCTCCGGCAGGTCGCCGACAACGCCAATCTCGGCGAGCTGCCCGGAACGTATCTGCAGCCGATGGTCGAGAACCTGGTTCCGTTCCGTCCGCTGCTCAAACTGGCGACGGTCAAAGACGGTGTGTATGGGGAGCTGGAGCCGTACCGCGCGGTGCTCGGTCAGCTCGCCGCGGCGCTCGATGCGGCCGCGGTGGCGCCGGCCGGCGCCGAGACGCCGCTGCGCGACTCACTGAGCGGCCTGGGCCGCCTGACGCTGGCGATGCTGGCGGAGGAAGAGTCCTCGCCGCTCCTGGTGACGCAGCGATGGCTCGACAAGGCCGGTGTGCCGCCCGAGCTGCGCGGTCCATTCCTGGCGCCGCTGCGGCGTGCGCTGCGCCTGGGCACCGCTGAGGTGGAGCGCGCTCTCGCCGCGCGTTGGGAGGCGGTCTATAAGGCGCAGGTGCAGCCGCTCTATAGCCGGTTTCCCTTCGACCGCGCGGCGCAGCAGGAGGTCCCGCTCAGCGCGCTCGAGGTCATTCAGCCCAAGGACGGCACGCTGTGGCGCTTCATGCACGATGATCTGGCAGCACTTCTAACCATCGCGCCCGACGGCACGACGGCGGCCAAGCGGCATCCCGGCGGTCCCCTGGTGCTGCCGGCAAACCTGATGCCGACGCTGACGCAGCTTGGTCGCCTCAGCCGCAAGCTGTGGGAGGCCAAGGACGGGGCGCGCCGGCCACTCGAGCTGCGCGTGCGACCGCAGCCGCTGGTCGGTACGGTCGGGGCCTATGCGGTCACGCGTGCGTACCTGAGCGTGGGCAGCGCCGCGGCGGTTGGCTATAACCAGATGCCGTCCGAGCGGCCGCTGCCGGTGCTGTGGTGGAATCAGGAGAACGCCGCCGTCGGCATCGATCTGTCTACGCCGGACTCACCGTCGCGGCAGCATGCCTCGATCGGCGAATCAAGCGCGGTGTGGTCGCTGTGGCGGCTGCTGGCGCGCGGGCAGCCTGGCGCCGAGGGCCGCCTGACGTTCCGTATCCCGGTCGAGGTGCCCGGCGCGCAAGGCAGCATCGAAGTGAGCTTTGTGTTTGCTGATAATCCGTTTGCGCTGTTTCAGGTGCCAGGCATTTCCGGTGAGGGGCGTTAAGACGTGATTCGAGGCCTGCGAGAGCGCCTGCGGACGGCGTTGGCGATGCTCGCGCTGATCGGGTGCGCAAGCTGTATTCCTGGATATCTGCGCATCGGTATCCAGACGACGCCGGCGACTAATGAGGGCACTCCTTTGTACATGTTAGTCCGCGCCGTCGAACCCAAGCAGCACGCGAGCCAGTCGTACACCGAAGTCGCAAACCTACTCGAAGCGCCGGACGGCTCTGTGGTGCGCACTCAGCTTCTGTACCCGGGCCGCTCGTACCGCTTTTACCTGAAGCCGCCCGCCAAAGGGAGCCTCGGATTGTACTTCCTGTTCACCTCTCCTGAAGGAACCTGGAGCCTGCTGCAGTCGCCACCGTTTCCGCTGTCGCTGCAGCTGGCGCTGGGAAGGAGCATCGTGAGCGGGCAGAGCATTAGGTGACAGAAATAGTTGGAGCCGACGGCGCTCTCCAGAAGAGTTGTCCGCATCCAAATTGCCGCGCCACCAGAGGGAGCCATCCATGACGATGACATATCGAAAAAGACCAGAAAACAGGGTAAGATTCCTCATGGACGGGGAAGCCATCTTCGGTGCCCTGTTAGACGGCTTCAACCGGGTTGCCGCCGCTCCCACCGCGGCAGCGGTTGCCCTCGCTGCCGCCGCAAGGACTGCGGCGGCGGCAGCCACCGGCGTCTTCGCCCCGCCGCCGCCGCCGCTACCCGGACCGACGTATGTACGACTAGCCTATTGGCTCATCCAAGAAAACATCCACTTGGGCGATAAGACGCAACGCAAAATTTCAGCCAACTCTCTGGTGAACAAGATTGAGAGTGTACTCAAGGCCGGGCACGACGTAGACGTCATCCTCTGGTATCCAAACTTCAAGGACCGACCGTTCCTTCGCGAACAGGCAGAGGAGCATGACCCGCTTGCAGAGCGCATCCGAGCCGTCGCGCTAGAAGCCAGGAGGACTACAGCAGGCGCGGGCCACGCGCGCGTCTATAAAGAACGCTACGAAGGCTGGACGGGCAGCTCGCAGCATCAGAAGATAGCCATCTTCTCGATCCACGGACAGCGCACCGCGATTGTCGGCGGCATGAACCTCGCAGAGCGCTACTTCGACACCAGAGCACACGACTGCCACCTTAAAGGCCGCGAGCTGCCCTGGCACGACACGGCTGTAGAGCTGCAGGGCCCTATTTCCGAAGATATCGAAGCGGAGTGGATGCGGCGCTGGAACCGGGTCGTCGCTATTGCCGAGGACCGGTTGACGCTCAACAATCTGTCCAACCACTTGATTTCCAGCCGGCCCGGAGGGCCGAGAGGTTCCGCGCTCCGGCACAACGACGCTATGGCGGAGGAGAATGAGAAGCAGCAAATCCACTTTCCGGACGCGGTGGCTCCGTTGCTGGCCGGCACCTTCTGTGGCGTTCCTGCTGTCGTGCGGCTGACGCGCGACGACACCAAGATCAGGACGCGTGAGATCCGAGACGAGCTGCTCGCTCGCATTGGGGCCGCTACCACTCGCATCTATATGGAAAACAACCAGTTCACCGATCCGGAGCTGGTGCGCGCCATCTACAACCGACAGCGGCAAGTACCACTTCTGCAGGTACTCATCGTCACCGGCCCGCAAGGAGCGGCGGTGGATTATCTGACTCGCCGGGCCTGGCTGCACATGGCGCTGCGCCACCCGAGCGCCAACAGCCTGACGTACCGCTCCAGGAATGCTGCCGGCGCAGTGACAGGAATCAGACGTATTTCCAAAAGCTCGCCCACCGACGAGCCCTGGGCCGTTGAGGACCACTATAAAGACGAGAGCCCCGGCAGCTCTACCTGGCTGAAAGACGACTGCATCCGGATTAAGAAAAGCGATACACGACGCCACCTTACGAGCACCAAAATCAAGCGGTTCCACGATATCGTGGATGTAGAGTGCGACTTCTACTTTCTGACTCCGGTTCGGCAAACCGGCTATTCCCGCAACGACCTTCGGGAGGTCGTCCCAGCGCTACGATCCATCGTCGTCCATTCCAAACTTGCGGTAATAGACGACTGTCTCATCTGCGGCTCGGCCAACTGGACCTACCGAAGCATGCAGTACGACGGCGAGATGACCGTCTTCATGGAAAAGAAAAGTCTGGCCGACCATGTGCTTGACAGTGTGCTCACCCATTTTAACCCGCAAGATTGGGTTCTGCACGGCACAACTCCCCTCGACCCGAAAAACGAGCACGTAGCTCAAATCGACCTTCAAAACGCACAGAGAATTGCTCGGTTTAATGCTTCGTATCTCGATGCCACCTGCAGCCGGTTGAGAGATAAACACGAATTAGCTGCTGCCAAAAAGAACCAGGTATTCTTAGTGCCTTTGGACTACATGACGGACCGGCCCGCCCTGAGAAACCTGTCCCTGTGGAGCCACGACAACTCACCTGGCAACTGGTCGGCGAATCCACTTACGACGGTGAGGCAGCTCGCGTCGAACCTGCCGAACTGGAGGTGGTGGTGACCGATGCGGATCCCGCTTGCGGCCCAGGACTCCGGCGCGCCGCTGCCCGTAGAGCCCCGCCCGCGGCGCCTCCCGCTAGCGCTGCACCTCGGCATCCGCCGGATTGATACGCAGACGCAGCCGGTGCGCGGCGTACTGCCCCTGCTGAAGAGCAAGAGATGCTGTCGCTCGGACGATAAGAACCGTCGCAGCCGCCTAATGCTTTTGGGAGATCCCCCGGCTCTGCCGGGGTGGCTCCCTGCGTTTGAC
>DAOMZC010000227.1:0-8282 GCA_035437965.1 Pseudomonadota bacterium | reverse complement strand
GATCTTGGCGAAGGTCTCGCGGCGGGTGCCGTGCTTCCAGCGGTACTCGCGGCCGGCGCCGCCGAACATCTGGGCGGCGCCGGGGGCGGCGTTGACGCCCTGCACTTCATTCATGACGTTGGCGTGGCGGTCGAGGGGATTCGTGCGGTCGTTCCACTTGGCGACCAGGGCCCCCTTCTCCATCTGCTCGAAGCCGACGGCAAGCACGCACTCGGCGAGGCCGCCGGCGATGGCCTGCTGGGCGAGCATCAGCGCCGACGAGCCGGTCGAGCAGTTGTTGTTCACGTTGAAGACCGGAATGCCGGTCTCGCCGACCTCGTACACCGCGCGCTGGCCGCAGGTGGAGTCGCCGAACACGTAGCCGGCGTAGGCCTGCTCGATGGCGGAGAATTCGACCTGGGCATCCTTGAGGGCGGAGCGGATCGCACCGGCGGCCATCACGTTGTAGTCATCGCTCGCGCCGGGCTTCTGGAACTTCACCATACCGACGCCAAGCACGTTTACTCTGCGAGTCATCTGCATACTCCTTCCGTCCGTCACTTTCGAACGGCGAGATGGTTTCTAGATCAGCTTCTGTAGGACATCCAGGTGGCGCACCGGTGCGACGGCGCCATCGACGCGCAGCTGGCCGTGCTGGTACAGGCTCGCCACGGTCGCCTTGCCGCTCGCCAGCTCGTGCAGGGCGGCGTCGCTCAGGGTCACTACGGAGTCGGGGCTTTGGGCGGCTTCATTTTTGATCGTGCAGCTGCCCGACTTGGTGTCCAGGGTGTAGGTGCTGTCGGGGTCCTTGACCTTGATGACGACCGTGGCGCCCATCTGTTTTACGATAGCCGGATTTTCCTGCAGGCGCTTCGCGAGGGCGGCAAACACCGTCGCTGCCTTGCCGGCCTTGGCCTCGCCGGAGGCCGCCTTGGGAGCCGCCGGAGCCGCCGGAGCCGATGAACCCGCCGCCGCGGGAGCCGCCGCGCCACCGCCGCCGGTGCGCTCCTTGATCGCCGCGAGCACGTCGGCTGGATCGATCTTCTTCAAGAACTCCAGCTTCTGCGAGGCCATGATGTTGCCGGAGATCTTGAGCTTGCCGGTGGTGAACAGCTTCATCGCGTCCGCCTTGCCGGTGCACATATCCAGGAAGTCGGCGTCGCTCATCTCCAGGGTGCACTCGGCCGGCGCGGTCTCGCCGCTGGCAACGCTGCCGCTGCCGTTCTTCAGGTCGAGGGTCCACACGCTGTCGGGTCCCTTGAGCTTGAAGCAGTAGACGGTCTTGACCTTGCCGACGCTGTCGGGGTTCTTGCTGACGTAGCGGCTGATGCCGCTGAAGATGTCGGGGGAGGTCGGAACCGCCGCCGCTGCCGGGGCGCTGGCTCCTGATGCCGGGGCAGCCTGGGCTGCCGGGGTCGCGCCGCCGCGCTTCTTCATCGCCGCCAGCACGTCCGCCGGATCGACCTTCTTGAGGAACTCCAGCTTCTGCGAAGCCATCACGTTGCCGGAGATCTTGAGCTTGCCGCTCGTAAACAGCTTCATCGGATCCGCCTTCCCGGTGCACATATCCAGGAAGTCGGCGTCGCTCAGCTCGAGGGTGCACTCGGCGGGGGCGGTCGCGCCGCTGGCGACGCTGCCGCTGCCGTTCTTGAGGTCAATCGTCCACAGGCTGTCCGGGCCGTGCAGCTTGAAGGCGTAGATGGTCTTGACCTTGCCGACGCTGTCGGGGTTCTTGCTGATGTACTGGGCGATGCCGGCGAAGACATCGGGGGTGGTCGGGACGAGCGGCGGGCCGTCGCCCTTGGCGGCGCCGGTCGGGGCCGCGGCCGTGTCCTTGGCCTTGGGCAGCGCTGTGTACAGCTCGATGGCGGCGTTGGAGATGACGACCTTTTCGCGCTCCTTGACCGTGCAGCGGAATACGATGCGGGTGTCGCTCTCCTTCCACATCTCGGTCACCAGGGTCTCGCCGGGGAAGACGCTCTCGGCGAAGCGGACCTTGATGCTCTTGAAGTAGCGGGGGTCGCCGTCCTTGGCGTACTTGTGCAGGACGTGGCGGGCGGCGAAGCCGAAGGTGCACAGGCCGTGCAGGATCGGGCGATCGAAGCCGAACGCCTTGGCGAAGCCGGGGTCGGCGTGCAGCGGGTTCCAGTCGCCCGACAGGCGGTACAGGAGCGCCTGGTTCTCGCTGATCTTCTCCTCGGTGCGCGCGTCGGCGGGGCGCTCGGGCGGGACGTTGACCTCGGCGCTCGGGCCGCGGTCGCCGCCCCAGCCGCCGGCGCCGCGGACGAACGTAGTGAGCTCGTTTTTCAAGAGCAGCTCGCCGCTGTCGTCGTAGCTGTCGATGGCGGTGATGACCACCGCGCCCTTGCCCTTGTCGAAGATGTCCTTGATGCGCGCCTTGTGAGTCAGCTTGGCGCGGGTCGGCAGCGGCCGCAGCACCTCGAGGTACTGCTCGCCGTGCAGGATGCGGTCCAGGCCATACTTGAGACCCGGGGCCTGCTTGCCCTCCTTGGCCATGGTGAGTACGCAGTTGAGCGCGGGGATGACGCCGTAGGTCGGCAGCGCCTTGAAGCCCTCACCGTGCAGCTCGTAGACCAGCTGCAGCTCGCGGTCGTCGGTCGGGTTGTGGGCGGCGCCGACGCCCAGGGCGTACAGGGCCAGATCCCGCTCGTCGTAGCTGGAGCGCTGCTCGGGGAACTCGTAGCCGAGCGCGGCGTCGACATCGATGAACTGGTTGCCGCCGCGGCTCGGCCCGGCCTCGACGTTGCTGACGATCGGCTCGACCGACTGCGCGATGTTGGCGGGATGGGTCGCGCTCTCAAACGAGCTGATGGTGGACCACTCGCTGTCGAGATCCTCGACGGTGACCGGACGTCCGAGGCGATAGATCTTGCCGCGCGCGCGCTCCCACCGGAGCTTGCCGTAAAAGCCCCCGCCGACCTCGAACAGGCCGCCGGTCTCGTCGCTGCTCTCGTGGCAGAGGCGCAGGACCAGGGGGCTCACATACTCGGGCTTGAGCGCCGCCAAAAGGTTCGGCGGGAAGATCGTCTCGGTCATGCGCGAGCCGGCGATCGGCGCGATGGTGTTGCACAGGACGTTGTTCTTGCGGCCCTCGATGGCCAGGGTGTTGCTGAAGCCGACCAGGCCCAGCTTGGCCATCGAGTAGTTGGCCTGGCCGAAGTTGCCGTAGATGCCGGCGGCCGAGGCGGTAAAGATGACGCGCCCGTACTTCTGCTCGCGCAGGTACGGCCAGGCGGCGTGGGTGCAGCGGAACGCCCCGAGCACGTGCACGCGATAGATCAAGTCCCAGTCGTCCTGGGTCATCTTCTGGAAGCTGGTGTCGCGCAGGATGCCGGCGTTGTTGACCAGGATGTCGATGCGCCCGAAGGCGTCTACCGCGGTCTTGATGATCTTGTCGCCGTCCTCGACCGAGTTGTAGTTGGCCACTGCCTCGCCGCCGGCGGCCTTGATCTCGGCGACGACCTTGTCGGCGGCGGCCGAGCTCTGGCCCTGGCCGGTGTGGGTGCCGCCCAGATCGTTTACCACCACCTTGGCGCCGCGGCTGGCGAACAGCAGCGCGTGCGATCGTCCAAGGCCGTTGCCAGCCCCGGTGATGACCGCGACCTTCCCGTCGAACCGGAGTTCCTTGCCCATTGACGTTTCCTCTCTGAGGTTCGGGTCGGCGGCCGGTGGTCGGCCTGCTGGACCGACAAAACCGGACACCTGCGTTTTCTGGAAGCCGACAGCATCAGGGCGCAGCCGGCATCTAGTCAATTCCGAACCGCATGCCCGCGTAACTATCCGCGGACGGCGGCGCCCGCGGCGGCCGGCCCCCCACATCGTCCCCTCATCGGCTGTCCCTCGGCCCCCTTAAGCGCGCCCCCAACCGCCCCCGTCGATGTTAAACTAGGCTCTCGCCACCGGGCCGCATGCAGGGAGCCAGGCTCTGCCCGATCGTCGTCCGCGGCCGGCGCGCCGAGAAAAAAGCTTGGATGGAGTCGACGATGGCGGTCCGGGATCAGCGAATGAGGCGGCAGCATCAGGCCCTGGCCGCGCTCACCCGCAGCGATCCCTTCCTGCGCGGCGATGTCGAGCAGGCCCTGCGCGCGATTAATCGGACCGCCTGCACCACCCTGGAGGTCGCCCGCTCCAGCATCTGGCTTTATGACGACGCCAAGACCCGCGTCGACTGCCGCGACCTGTTCGTCCTCGCCGACGGCACGCACCACTGCGACATGACGCTGAGCGCCGCCGAGTACCCCGCCTACTTCGACGCCCTGCGGGCCGAGCGCGCCATCGCCGCCCGCGACGCCCACACCCACCCGGCGACGCACGAGTTCTCGGCCGGCTACCTCAAGCCGCTCGGCATCGACGCCATGCTCGATGCCCCGATCATCGTCGCCGGCTGCATGGTGGGCGTGGTCTGCCAGGAGCACATCGGCGGCCCGCGCGACTGGCAGATCGACGAGGAGCTGTTCGTCGGCTCGATCGCCGACATGGTGGCGCTGACTCTGGAGTCCAATCGGCGGCGCCTCGCCCAGGTGCAGCTGGAGACGGTGGTGAGCCAGCTTGAGCGGCGGCTCGCGCAGGTGCAGGCGATGGTCGAGGTGTCGCAGTCGATCATCTCGGTGCTGGATGTGAACCTGCTGCTCGAGAAGGTCATGGACACCGCCAAGAAGGTCATGAACGCCGAGGCGAGCTCGCTGATGCTGCTCGACCGTGAGCACGGCGTCTTGCGGTTCCAGGCGGCGCGCGGTACGGCCGCCGAGCAGTTCAAGGAGGCCACGATCAAGCTCGGTCACGGCCTGGCCGGCTGGGTCGCCGAGCGCGGGGAGCCGCTGCTCGTCCCCGATGCCTACGCCGATCCCCGTTTCGATCGCCGCTTCGACGAGCTCACCAACTTCCGTACTCGATCCATCCTCACCGTGCCGCTGCTCGGCAAGGACGGCGTGCTCGGGGTGCTGCAGGTCATCAACAAGCTCCACAAGGACTGCTTCGACGAACAGGACCTGGACCTGTTCCGCTCGTTCGCCAGCATGGGCAGCATCGCCCTGGAGAACGCCCGACTGTTCGCCCAGACGCACCAGATGGCGGCGGATCTGCGCACGGCGCTGGAGAAGGAACGCTGGCTGGCGATCGAGAAGCAGAAGATGGGAGCGTACATTCCCAAGCACGTGCTCGATGAGATCTCGCGCAGCCGCGAGCAGAAGCTGGCGCTGGGCGGCAAGTCGGTGGTCGCGAGCGTGCTGTTCTCGGACATAAAGGGCTTCACCGCGCTGTCCGAGCAGCTGCGCCCCGAAGTGGTGGTGACGTTCCTCAACGAGTACATGACCGCGATGGCCAACATGGTCGAGGCCGAGGAGGGCCTGGTCGACAAGTTCATCGGCGACGGCGTGATGGCGGTCTTTCTGCCGCGCGGGGAGGGCGACAACCACGCGCTGCGGGCGGTGCGCGCCAGCATCCGCATGCAGCAGGAGCTGGCCGGCCTCAAGCTGCGCTGGCGGACCACCCGCCCCGAGGTCGCCAACCTCCTCATGCGGGTCGGCATCAACACCGGTGAGATGATCGCCGGCAACGTCGGCTCCGAGACGCGCATGGACTACACGGTGATCGGCGACAACGTCAACGTCGCCTCGCGCATCGAGTCCAACGGGGTCGGCGGCGAGGTCCATATCAGCGAGACGACGTACGCCCAGGTGCGCGAGCACATCCAGGCCGTTCGGCTCGATCCGATTCAGGTGAAGAACCGCGTCCAGCCGGTGCAGATCTACTCGGTCGTGTTCACGCCGTCGCCGGCCGCGGAAGGCTAGCGGCGCGACGGCGTCAGGCGGTGAGCAGGGCGCGGGCGATGACGAGCTTCTGGATTTCGCTCGTTCCCTCGTAGATGCGCAGGGCGCGGACGTCGCGATAGAGGCGCTCGATCACCGAGCCGCGCACAAGGCCGCTGCCCCCATGCAGCTGCAGGGCGCGGTCGACGATCCGCTGCGCCGCCTCGGTGGCGAAAAGCTTGGCCATGGCGCTGGCGGGCAGTCCGGGGGCGCCGGCATCGATGCGCGCCGCGGCGTGCATGACCAGGAGCGCCGCCGCCTCGCAGTCGGTGGCCATCTCGGCGAGCGCCAGCTGGGTGGCCTGGAACGCGGCGAGCGGCTGCCCGAACTGGACCCGCGCCTGCACCCGCTGCACCGACTCATCCAAGGCCCGCCGCGCCATTCCCACCGCCGCCGCCCCCACCGAGGGGCGGAAGACCTCCAGAGTCCCCAGGGCGAGCGACAGACCCTGACCCTCGGCGCCGATGCGGGCGGCCTCGGGAAGGCGCACTCCGTCGAGAAGGACGCGGCCGATCGGGTGATCATCGCACAAAAGCGCCAGCGGCTCGGTGCGCACTCCGGGCGTATTGGCGGGCAGCAGGAAGGCGGTCAGTCCTTTTTTGGGATGATCGTCCGTGCGCGCATAAAGGACGTAGTGAGTGGCCAGGCCGGCGTTCGAGATGAAGGTCTTCTCACCATCGATGACATAGTCCCCGGAGGCGTCGCGGCGGGCGCGGGTGCGGATGGCCGACAGGTCGCTGCCGGCCTCCGGCTCGGTCAGCGCCAGCGCGGCGATGGCGTCGCCGGCGGCGACCGCGGGCAGGTAGCTGCGCCGCTGCGCTTCGCTGCCGGCCAGCGCCACCGCGTGACTGCCGAGCCCCTGCATCACGAACATCAGGTCATAAAGGGGCGAGCGATAGGCAAGCGCCGCGCGGCAGAGACACAGGGCGCGCAGGCAGAACGCCGCGTCTGCAGCTCCTGCCTCATCGGTCGGTGCGGACACGCATACTGCCAGCAGCCCCGCCTGCGCCAGGGCACGCAGGGCCTGCCGGGCCGCCGCCGCCACGTCCTCCGCCGTCTGGACTGCGGCGGTGTCTTCTGGAATCTGCAGCTCGGCGACCGCCTGCAGCAGCGCGGCGCGGCGCGGCGGGTCAAAGCGGCCGCGCGACGAGAGCTCGCCCTCAGCGGCGCTCGCCGGCAGGACCGCGGTCAGCCGGCCGAGCAGCTTGGCCGTCACCCTAGCGCCCCTTCCAGATCGGGTCGCGCTTCTCGATAAAGGCGCGGTGCGCTTCGTGAAAGTCCTCGCTGTGCATGCAGATCTGCTGGGCCTGGGCCTCGGCCTCCAGCGCCTGCTCCAGGCTCAGGTTGGCCTCCTGGCTGAGCATGGTCTTGGTCATGCCCAGAGCAAAGCTCGGCCCGCGGGCCAGCCGGTGGGCCAGCGCCTGCGCCTCGGCCCGCGCCACCGTCGCATCGGCGACCACCCGGTTGACCAGGCCCATCTGCAGCGCCGCCGGGGCCAGGATCGGCTCCCCGAGCATCAGGATCTCGGTCGCCCGGCCTAGGCCCACGATCTGCGGCAGCAGCCACGCCGCGCCCATGTCGGCGCCGGCCAGCCCGACGCGGACGAACAAGAAGGCGAGCTTGGCCGCCTCCGCCGCGACGCGCAGATCGCAGGCGAGCGCGATCACCGCGCCGGCGCCGGCGGCCGTCCCGTTGATGCCGGCGATGACGGGCTTGGGCAGCGCCCGGATGTTGCCGATGAGCTCTCCGGTGAGGCGGGTGAACTGCAGCAGCTCCGGGGCCTTGAGCTGCAACAGCGGTCCGATGATCTCGGTGACGCTGCCGCCGCTGCAGAAGCCGCGGCCGGCGCCGGTGAGGACCACCGCGCGGACCTCCTTGTCGTCGCGCAGGGCGCGCATGACGTCGGTGAGCTCGCGATAGACCTGGAAGGTCAGGGAGTTCAGGGTCTCGGGGCGATCCAGGGTGATCGTGGCGACTCCGTCGTCCACCTGGTAGAGGAAGCTGTGCGGCGCAATCATGGATGAACCAGTCCTTTGCGTTCTTGGGGAGTGACGATGCCGACGCTGCCGCGCTAGGCCAGGGCGGCCAGGGCCTCGATCTCGACCAGGGCGCCTTCTTCCACCAGATCCGCGACCTGCATCAGCGCCATCGCCGGGTAGTGGCGGCCGAGCACCTCGCGGTAGGCGCGGCCCAGGGCCTTGCTGTGCAGCAGATAGCGGCGCTTGTCGGTCACGTAGACGCGCAGGGTCATCAGGTCGGCGGCCTCACCGCCGGCGCAGCGGACCACCGTCAGCACGTTGCGCAGCGCCTGCGCGAACTGGGCGACGAAGGCGTCCTCACCCGCCGCCGGCTGCACCAGCCGGGCGTCGGCGTCCCAGCCGATCTGCCCCGCCACCGCCAGCAGCCGGCGCCCCGCCGGGGCGAGCATGCCGTTCTGGTAGCCGCGCGGCGGCGCCCAGTCGGGGGGATTGATCG
>DAOMZC010000226.1:0-8301 GCA_035437965.1 Pseudomonadota bacterium | reverse complement strand
TTGCACGACCTGTCGATCGCGCACCGCGACGAGCTGGCGATCCTCGGCCCGGCACTTGTCACCGCGCTGCGGCGCGTCCTGCGGAGGCGCGCGTGACCGCCCCCGGACGCTCTGCCGCCGGCCCCTGGGAGTCGCTCGGCGACTTCACCGCGACGCCCCGGCTGATCCCGATCTCGCTCCTCGCGATCGCCATCGGTGTGCTCAGCTGCTTCGTCGCCCTCGCCCTGCTCAAGCTCATCGGCCTGTTCACCAACCTGTTCTTCTTCCAGCGCTGGCAGACCGCGCTCGTCTCGCCCGCCGACGCCCATCTCGGCGGGCTGGTCGTGCTGGTCCCGGTTGTCGGGGGCCTCATCATCGGCGTGCTCGCCCGCTTCGGCTCCGAGCGGATCCGCGGCCACGGCATCCCCGAGGCGCTCGAGTCGATCATGCTGCGCGGCAGCCGGGTCGAGCCCGTGCTCGCCCTGCTCAAGCCGCTGTCCGCCGCGATCTCCATCGGCTCGGGCGGCCCGTTCGGCGCCGAGGGACCGATTATCATGACCGGCGGCGCGTTCGGCTCCCTGGTGGCGCAGGCGTTCAACCTCACCTCCGCCGAGCGCAAGACGCTGCTCGTCGCCGGCGCCGCGGGCGGCATGGCCGCGACGTTCGGCACGCCGCTCGCCGCCACGCTGCTCGCCGTCGAGCTCTTGCTCTTCGAGTGGAAGCCGCGCAGCTTCGTTCCCGTCGCACTCGCCGCCGCCGCCGCGCTGACCACCCACAACTACGTGTTCGCCCCCGGTCCGCTCTTTACCGTCCCGCCGCACCCGAGCGTCTTCGGCGTCACCAGCATCCTCGCCGCGGTGGTCTGCGGCGTCGGCGCCGGCCTGCTCTCGGCGGCAATGACCTCGAGCGTCTACCTGTTCGAGGACCTGTTCAAGCGGCTGACCATCCACTGGATGTGGTGGCCGGCGATCGGCGGCCTCGTCATCGGCCTGGGCGGGCTCGTCGACCCGCACGCGCTCGGCGTCGGCTATGACTCGATCGGCGACCTGCTTAACGGGCGGCTGGCGGTGCCGGCAATCCTTACGCTGGTCGCGGTCAAGTGGGCGATCTGGGCGTTCTCGCTCGGCTCGGGGACCTCGGGCGGCGTGCTGGCGCCGCTGCTGATGCTCGGCGGAGCGCTCGGCGCCCTGGAGGGCCACTTCCTGCCGTTCGCGGGCACCGGCTTCTGGGCGCTCATCAGCATGGGGGCGATCCTCGGCGGCACGATGCGCTCGCCGCTGACCGGCATTCTGTTCGCGGCCGAGGTCACGCACGACTTCGGCGTGCTCGTGCCGCTGACGATCGCGTCGGTGACGGCGCACTGCTTCACCGTGCTGACGCTCAAGCGATCGATCCTGACCGAGAAAGTGGCGCGCCGCGGCTACCACATCGCGCGCGAGTACGAGGTCGATCCGCTGGAGATCCTGTTCGTGCGTGACGTCGCCCCGCCCGCCATCGAGCCGGTGGCTCCGCCGCCGCACAGCCGGCCGCTGGCCCCCGAGTTCCGCGTCCATCTGGACGACACGCTGCGCACGGTCTCGTACCGCATGGCGACCGCGAACGTCACCATGCTGCCGATCCTCGACGACCGCGGCTACTTCATTGGCGAGCTGACGCTTGCCGATGTCCTCAAGGCCCGGCTGCGCCACCTCGATCAAGAGACCCGGCGCGAGCGCCCGCTCCCCATCCACCAGCTGCTGCTGAAGTTCAGCCGGCGCGAGCCGGCCAAACGCTGAGCCCTGGCGACTGCCCGGCGGCAGCGCCTGGTCCCGCTTTCGCCGCTGTCGACCTGCTGTCCGCGTCCGGTCCCCAGCCAGCCCGCGCTGCGACTTCACCGACGAGCCGAGTATCCCGCGACTTTTTCGGGTTTAAGGTCCCGGTGAACCGTTGTCGGCGATAATCACCGTCGCGGAAATCATCCCTCGGCGCGGCCTGGAAAGCTCTGGGAAGCGGCGGCCGTCGCTCACCCGGTCGCGCGCAGCAGGGGCCGCGCGAAAGCCAGGGGGTACAAAAGCAGGAACAGATTTGGCCCCCACCACAGCGGATCGAAGTCGCGGTTGAGGGCAAAGAAGGCGACCGCCTGCAAGCCAGAGCAGAAGGTCAGCGTCAGCGAGACCAGCGCCGCGCTCCGCCACGGCCGGCCCTGCCGCTCGCGCCACAGCGCGGTAAAGCCCGTGGCCGAGATTCCCAGATCGAGGGGCAGGAACGACCAGTTCCAGGCGACCATGAGCGGATTGCCATAGTCCTTGAACAGGAAGGAGGCCGGGACCAGGTGCAGATAGGTCACCAGCCAATAGAGGACAAACCCGACATCGACCACGAAGAAGAAATAGCGTAAGCGTCCCATGAATCGGCAGAAGTCACCTTGCCACAAGCGGCGCCCGCCGGGCAGCCCCAATCGGACTCGCTGCCGCCGCGCGGCTTGACGGGAGCGCCGGCGCCAAAATATGGTGCGCGGACCTCTACTACCGACAGGCAGGTAAAAGGAATCATGAACCGCTTGTTCTCTTTACTTCTGGCCCTGGCTGGGGCCGTGCTGGCCGGCTGCGCTCCGACCGCCGACTCGCTGGAGCCGCTTGCCCCCACCGCCGAACCCGAGCGCCGCGCCGCCGCCTGCGGCACCCCCTGCACCGAGTGCATCCTGAGCAGTCGGTCGGACATCTTGCCCTTTTATCGCGCCAACGGCTGGGACACGAGCTGCGGCAACCACGACAACATAATCGCCAACTGGTGCGGCATCGATCCGGCAAGCTGCGCCGGCCAGAAGACCGGCCCCTGCGCTGCCGCCTGTCGCCCCGCCGGCGGGCCGGTCTGCGGCAAGCTCAGTGGCCAGGCGATCGATCACACGCCGGGCTTCACCAGCCTTCTGCTGGCCTGCCCGCGCGTCGTCAAGTGGGTGTCGGCGGGGGGGAGCGCCGACTTTGCCGGCATGCAGGCGTTCAAGGCCAGCTGCCCGCGCAGCAAGACCGTCCTGCGCATCTACGGCACGGCGGCCTATTACGCGACCGCGCAGGCGCTGTGGAACGCGCGCTACGCCTTCCTCGACCGCGCGAGCTCCGCCGAGCGCGCCGCCATCGACTATCTGGAGTCGGACAACGAGTTCGACGCGGGGCACGGCTTTGACAACCCAGCCGATTACAACGCCTTCCTAAAAGGGTTCGTCGGGCTGGCGCGGGCAAAGGGCTTCCACCCGCTGGTCGGCAACATCGCGGTGGGCAATCCACCGGGCGATGTGGACTCGTGTACCGGCGATGGGATGCGCAAGTTCGGCGCGATTGTCGAGTCGATCGTTGCCGCGGGGGCAGCGGGCGGCGGCTGGGCGTATCACGGGTACACGCCGCGCTGGGACAAGACCACGGGGTTTCAGGAGTACTACGCGCTGCGCTATCGCAAGCTCGTGCGGTGCTATCCGGCGATTGCCAGCGTTCCGCTGGTGCTGACCGAGGCGGGCTTTGACTCGGGCGGCGATCCCAACGCCAGCGGCTACCGCAAGAACGGCACGCCCGAGCAGTACCTCGACTGGCTGGCGTGGTTTCAGCGCCAGCTGGCCGCCGACTCGCAGGTGGTCGGGGCGACGTTGTTCGCGTACGGCAGCGGCGGGACCTGGCCGAGCTTCCAGCTCGATCCGATCGAGCCGGCGCTGGAGAACCTGATCAAGACTTGCCCTTAGAAAAACGGCGCGCGAAGTTGCTACTTGGCGCCGATACCTGCCGAGTCGTCGCCGGCGTGAAAGGCGGCGATGCCGCGGAGCCACTGCAGGACGGCGCGCACCTTGGGAACTCGCTGCTTGGCGCGGTGTACCACCAGCCAGAAATCGCGCGGCGGAATCGGACCCAGATCGCGCGCGCCGATCCGGCTCGGCTCGACCTCGACGATGCCGGTGAGGCTGGCGGCCAGCCCGCGCGGCAGGACGGCGACCCCGAGCCCGGCCGCCACTGCGCGCGCCAGCGACTCGATGTCTTCGACGAGCAGGCGCGGCGGGCGGGCGAAGGCGCGGTCGGCGTGGAGCTGCTCGGGAATGTGCGCCAGCGACCCGGTCAGGCCGAGCCACGGCACCCGCGCCTCGAGCGTCAGGGTGGCGGCGGCGAAGAAGCCGTAGCGCTCGGTGTGCAGCCGGCTGGCGACGAGCTCCCCGCGCTCGGGCCGCGCCATCCGCAGGGCGAGGTCGGCCTCCCCGGCGGCGAGGCTGCTGACGCGGTTGTCGGCGAGGATGCGCAGCCGCAGGCCCGGATAGGCGCGGTAGAACCCGGGGAGCTCGTCGGCCAGCACCCAGCGCAAGAGCTCACCGACGGTCGTGAGCGTCACCTCGCCCTCAAGGCGCGGCAGATCTTCAAGCGCGGCGCGGGCCGCCAGCGCCGCGTCGACCATCGGCTGCACCGCCGCCAGAAGGACGTCGCCGCGCTCGGTCAGGCGCACCGGGGTCTCGCGCAGAAACAGGGGTGAGCCGGCGTCCTCCTCCAGCTTGCCGAGCTGCCGACTGACGGTGGACTGGCTCACTCCCAGCGCCTTGGCCGCCGCGGTCAGGCTGCCGAGCCGGGCGACCGCGGCGAACGTGCGGAGCAGATCCCACTGCATGGCTGCCTCGATGCAATTATGGATGTCCAGGTTTTGATAATGCGCATTGTCATGCATTTTTGCCGCGGCTATCCATAAGAAACCCCGCAACCGCGAACCGCCGACGGAAGACCCCGTCGGGAAACCCGCTGCCGCATGGAGAGCCCGATGAAGATCCACCACCTCCGCAACGCCACCCTGATCCTGACCCTCGGCGAGCGCCGCCTGCTCGTCGACCCGATGCTCTCGCCCCCGGAGGCCTTCCCGGGCTTCAAGGTGCTGGGCGGGGGACGGCGCCCAAATCCGCTGGTGGCGATGCCACCCGAGGCCGAGGCGGCCCTTTCGCAGGTCACGGACGTGCTCATTACCCACGAGCACCCGGACCACTTCGATGCCGCGGGCGTGGCGTGGACGCGGGCGCGCGGCCTGCCGGTGTGGGCGAGCAGCATCGACGTGCCGAGCCTGCGCCGCAAGGGACTCGCCGCCCGGGAGCTGCGCGAGGGAGAGCTGGGCCTGCCTTTGGAGGTGATTCCGACCCGGCACGGTCGCGGGCTTGTCGGGTGGATGATGGGGCCGGTCGCGGGGCTCTATCTGGCGCACCCGCAGGAGCCGAGCGTGTACCTGACCAGCGACTCGGTGCTGACGAGCGCGGTGCTGGACGCGCTGGCGCGGCTGCGGCCCGACGTGGTGGTCGCGCCGGCGGGGGCGGCCAACTTCGGCGCGGGACCCGACATCCTGTTCTCGGTTGACGAGCTGGTGACGCTCGCGCGGAGCGCGCCCGGCGAGGTCGTCTTCAACCACCTGGAGGCGCTCGACCACTGCCCGACGACCCGCGCCGGGCTGCGCGAGCGCATCGCCGCCGAAGGGCTGGGCGCGCGCGTGCACATTCCGCGCGATGGCGAAGCGCTGCACTTCACGCGCCGCGCCGCTGCCGTCCATGCCCGTCCGCTGCTCCGCCCGAGCCGCGCGCCGGGCTTTCAGAAGTGGCTCACCTCCAAGCTCGGGTAATGGGAGCGGCCCGCCTACCTCGCGCACACTGCCCCTCCTAGCTCCTACACTCGTGCGCAAAGTACATTCAGCACGATGAGAAAAGTCCTGGTGGCGTTGTATGTGCGCGTCTCGACAGACAAACAGGCCGAGTTCGGAATGTCGCTGGACGCCCAGACCGCCGAGCTGACAAGATACTGCGCCGACCGCGGCTGGGACGTCGCCGAGACCTTCGTCGACGGCGGCTTCAGCGGCAAGGACACCGAGCGCCCGGCGTTCAAGCGGATGGTCAAGCGCATCCGAGAAGGCGGGATCGATGCCATCGCGGTGACCAAGCTGGATCGGCTTACGCGGTCGGTGCGCAACTTGTGTGAGATCAATGAGGACCTGTTAAAAGGGCTCGGGGTGAACCTCATCTGCACGCGCGATGGGATAAATACCTTCGAGCTGACCTCCAGCTTCCTCATGCACCTGCTTGCCCTCATCGGCCAGATCGAGCGCGAGAACACCAGCAAGCGGGTGGCCGCGGCAATCGAGCACATTCACGAGCACGGCGGTCACTACGGAAAGATCCCCTTCGGCAAGCTGGCGGCGCCGCACCCGAGCCAGCCGCGGATGAAGATCCTCGTCGACCATCCCGAGGAGTCGGTCTGGCTGAACAAGATCTTCGCCTGGTACCGCGAGGGCAAGCAGCCCACCGAGATCGCCAAGCTCCTTAACGAAAGCGGAGTCAAGCCGCGCTACTGCGCCCGCTGGAGCCTGCAGTCCGTCTACTCCCTCCTGCGGGTCCATGGGCTGCACAAGGCCAGGTCGACGGGCAGCCCGCTCGTGTACGATCGCGTCCGGGCCTATCGGCTCGCCCTGAGCTTGCGGCAGGACGGCGCGCGGCTACGCACCATCGCCGAGGCGCTGACGCGGGCGCAGCTCCGCCCCAAAAATGCGCAGCACTATACGGTCGCCTCGGTTCAGGATCTGCTGCGCGGCTCCATCCTCTACAACCTGAATACGGCGCAGGGACTGGCGCTGCATCTTAAAGAAACCGGGCACAGCCTGCGCGATATCTGCGACAAGCTGCTCGCCAAGGGGTTCAGCGCGCCGCGCGGCGGACGGTGGTATCCAAAGACCGTGGCTGACCTCATGAAGCGGGACGACTCCGGCGTGTATGCGGGCTCGCGGCGCACGGACTAGCGGGCTCGCCGTGGCATGAAAAGCTCGCTGTGCGACAAAAAAGATCCGAGTCCTTTCGAACACCTTCAAGCTGGCCGCAGCGTCGGTGTTGTGCCGACTGCAGGGACTCTGCTACGCTGACTCCCTATGGTGGTATCAACAGATCGCAGTACTGGGTCTCTAGGTGAAAAACATTTCGCCGGGCGCGCGCGGAGCCGGCATGGAGCTGCGCAGATTTTGCGCTATGCGCTGGGCGCGGCTCTATTCATCGCGATGACGGCCGCACCGGCCTGGGCGCGCTGGGCTACCCGCTTTCACGATATAGTCGGCAAGGCGCCGCTGATCGTCCGCGCCAAGGTCCTGTCCAAGTCGCCCTCGCTGCAGCATGCGGCCACTCAAGGTGTAGAGATTCAGCTCGCGGTCGAGCGCACGCTGGTGGGCCCGTCCGTGGGACGCAGCCTGACCTTGACCGCACCCTACAGCAGACATGCGGCGGCGCTCGACGAAGGCGGGCTGTACCTGCTGCTGCTTGAGAGCCCGACCGCGCTATACAACGACCACAACTCCTGCGGGACAATCAACTACCGCAAGGTCGTAAATGGCAGGGTCCCGGAGTTCCGGCGCCTCGCTCCGCAGCGCCCGGACCTGGCGGATTACGTGTTCGGCCACACCGCGACCCTGGCCGAAGCCGAAAATACAATCATTGCCGAGCGATGCCACGACGGACAGATTTGTGCCGATGACTATAAGGAGAATCGGCTGGCGGTAGCCGTGAGCAAGTACTCGTGGCAGCACCTGCTCATGCTGATAGCAGCGCTTGCGCTTGCGGCCTACTCGTGGTGGATGGCTCGCATTCGGGCCCTGCAGAGCGAGGACGAAGCGCAGCAGCCCTAGCGCGAGCCTTGGTCAGCCGATGGTGCCGCACTTGTTGGCGAAGCCGCCGGCGCCGCACGTCTTGCCGGCGGGGCAGTTCCCGCAGTTGAGGATGTGACCGCAGCCGTCGCCGACGACGCCGCACTCGGCGCCCGCTGCGGCGCAGGTTCGCGGGCTGCACATCGGCCCGCCGCACATGCCGGGCGTGCCGCCGCCACCGCAGGTCTGGCCGGTGGGACAGAGGCCGCAGTTCAGCATCCCACCGCAGCCATCATCACTGCGCCCACACTGCAGCTTGAGTGAGGCGCAGGTGGCCGGCGTACACCCGCCGGTGCCGCAGACCCCCGGCTTGCCGGCCCCGCCGCAGATCTCGGGGGGAGTGCAGGTGCCGCAGCCGATGACGCCGCCGCAGCCATCACCGGCCGCGCCGCAGTTGTAGCCAAGCTTGGCGCAGGTCGTGGGCGTGCAGAACGGCGCGCCGCACATGCCGGCCATGCCCCCGCCGCCGCAGCTCTGGCCGGCAGGGCAGCTGCCGCAGTCGAGTATCCCGCCGCAGCCGTCATCGCTGGTCCCGCACTGCAGCTTGAGGATGGCGCAGGTGGCCGGGGTGCAGCTCGGTGCGCCGCAGACGCCGGGTCAGCCGCCCCCGCCGCAGCTCTAGCCGGCGGGGCAGCTGCCGCAGCTCAGCGAGCCGCCGCAGCC
>DAOMZC010000225.1:0-8310 GCA_035437965.1 Pseudomonadota bacterium | reverse complement strand
CTCCTCGGCCGCAATGGCGCCGGGCGCTCGACCCTGCTGCGCGCGCTGATGGGCGCCGCGGCGTCCGGCGATGCCAGCGTCACCGGCGAGCGGATGAAGGTCCTCACCGAGCTCGGCGACCTGTACTCCGGGGCGCTCGGGTCGCCGCAGGAGGGCATCGCCTACTACAAAGAAGCGCTGCAGCTGCAGCCCGACTCGCTGACCATCCTGCACAAGCTGCTCGCCGTCTACAGCGACAACAAGCTGTGGCCCGAGGCGGCCGACGTCCTGGACACCCTGGCCCAGGGCGAGAAGAACGAGCGGCGGCGGGCCCGCTTCAAGCAGACCGCGGCCCTCATCTACCGCGAGGAGCTGCGCCAGCTGCCGCGCGCCCTGGCGCTGTTCCACGGCGCCCTGGACGACGACCCCAGCCTGACCCCGTGCCTGGAGGCGGTGGAGGAGCTGGCCGTCGAGCTCGACGACCCGCGTGAGCTCATCAAGGCCTACCAGCGCAAGATAAACTCCCTGGGCCAAAAGGGCAGCGACACGCCCAAGGCGCGCGCCGAGCGGCTGCGGCTGTGGACCGAGATTTCGAAGGTGTGCATCCAGCGCCTGGGCGATCTGGACACCGGCACCTCGGCGTTCGAGGTCACCCTGGATCTCGACCCGCAGAACCTCGACCGGCACCGCCAGCTCGCCAGCATCTACGCCTCGGCCGGCGGCGACCGCCTGGACAAGGCGATCCGCGAGCACCAGCTGATCCTGGCCCGCAACAAGTCCGAGCTTGGCAGCTACAGAGCGCTAAAAGATCTATACGCGCAGACCGCGCAGCGCGAAAAGTCGGCGGCGGTGGCGTACGCGCTGCACCTTCTGCGCAAGGCCGACCCGGAAGACGAGCGGCTGGTCGAGGAGCTGCGGGCGCGGCCGCTGCAGCCGGCCAAGCGGCCGATCTCCAAGGAGCTGTGGCGCGTGCTCAGCCACCCCGAGGAAGATCTGCGGCTCGGGGCGCTGTTCCAGGCCGTGCTGCCGGTGGTCCAGGCCGGTCACGGCAGGCCGTGGTCGGCGCTCGGGCTGTCGCGCCGCGATCGCGTCGAGCCGTCGTCCGGCGAGTTTTACGCCAAGGCGCTGCGCTACGGCATCGAGATGATGGACTCGCTGATGCCCGAGGTCTACCCGCGGCCGCAGCTCGCCGAGCTGCACGAGCAGCCGTTCCGGGTCAGCGTCGCGGCGGACGGCGAGCGCGGGGCCGGGAGCTCGCCACCGGTGTTCTGCCTGGCGCTCGGCGCGCCGCTTCTGAACCCGCGCCGGCCCGAGCGCGAGGTGCTGTATGAGATCGGCCGCGTGGCGGCGCTGTTGCGCCCCGAGCGCGCCATCCGCGCCGTCTATGCGACAGCGGCCCCGCTGGCGCTCTTGATCGAAGCCGCGGTGCGCCTGGGCGACAAGGACGGGGCGAAGCTGAACGACTCGGCGCCGGGCAAGCTCGGCGAGACGATCGCCGGCCTGCGGCGCGCCCTGCCGCCCGCCGCGCTCGATCAGGTCCAGCAGCTCGGCCGTGCGCTGGCTCGCGACAGCAGCGGGCTCACGAGCGAAGCGGCGGCCACGGCGTGGCTCGGCTACTCGGACCTGACGGCGGTGCGCGCCGGCCTGGTCCTGTGCGGCGATCTGGAGACCGCGGCGCTGCTGCTCGCCACCGATCCGCCGGGCGTCACGCCGCTGACCCCCAAGCAGCGCCTCATCGACCTCATCCACTTCACCGTCACCGAGGAATTCTTCACCGTCCGCCAGCACCTGGGGCTCTAGCGCGCCCGCGCCGCCGTCGGCAAAGCCCCGACTGCGGCGCGGCCACGACCGCCGCGCCGCAAGCGCAGTCAACCGGCGCTAAAAGCCGCGCGGCGGCATCTCCCAGTCAAGATTCATGTTGAACCCGGAAAGCCTCGACCGACATGTACGCACCGCCGCGCTGCACGTAGGGCTTTGCCGCGGCGAAAGGGTGGTAAATAATAGGCCGGGAGTCTGCTGGCTTGGGCCGGACCCCGGGGATGCGGCAGCGGGGGCTTGACCGTCCGGCGAATCACAGCGAACTCTGGCTCGGGTGGACAACGGGACAACGCCAAGCGTGGCTAGGATACCTTCATGAGCGGTGGACAACCCCAGAGCGAGAACCCCCTGCGCGACGGCCTGGTCGGCGAGCGGCAGCCCGAGCCCTGCGCGATGGTCATCTTCGGCGCCTCGGGCGATCTGACCAAGCGCAAGCTGGTACCGGCGCTTTACACCCTGGCCCGCGAGCGGCTGCTGCCGGCCGGCTTCGCGATCGTCGGCATGGCCCGCCGCGACATTCCGTTCGTCGAGCAGATGAAGGACTCGGTGAACCGCTTCGCCCGCCGGCGCCCGGTGGACGACGCGCTGTGGTCGACGTTCGGCACCGGGATTAGCTACGTCTCGGGCAACTTCGACGACCCGGCGGCCTACGAGCGGCTCAAGGCGCACCTGGCCGAGCTCGACGCCCAGCGCGGCACGCGCGGCAACCGCATCTTCTACATCTCGACGCCGCCCGAGTCGTTCGAGGCGATCATCAAGAACCTCGGCCGGGCCGGCATGATCGAGAAGGGCTCGCGGCCGTTCACCCGGGTCATCCTCGAAAAGCCCTTCGGCCGCGACTACGCCTCGGCGCAGCAGCTCAACGAGATCTGCCTCGACGTGCTGCGCGAGGACCAGATCTACCGCATCGATCACTACCTCGGCAAAGAGACTGTACAGAACATCCTGGTGTTCCGCTTCGCCAACGGCATCTTCGAGCCGCTGTGGAACAACAAGTACGTCGACAACGTCCAGCTCACCGTGTCCGAGGCGATCGGCATCGAGGGCCGCGGCAACTACTACGACCAGTCGGGCACCCTGCGCGACATGGTGCAGAACCACATCTTCCAGTTCATGTCGCTCATGGCCATGGAGCCCCCGGGCACCTTCGAGGCGAGCGCGGTGCATGACGAGAAGGTCAAGGTCCTGCGGGCGCTGCGCGAGCTGCCGCTGTCCGAGGTAGACCAGTGGGCGGTGCGCGGTCAGTACGGCCCCGGCTTCGATCAGGGCAAGCCGGTGCCCGGCTATCTCGACGAGGACGGCGTGCAACAGGGCTCGCGTACCGAGACCTACGTCGCCCTCAAGCTGTTTGTCGACAACTGGCGCTGGGGCGGCGTCCCGTTCTACCTGCGCGCCGGCAAGCGCATGGCCAAGCGGGTCAGCGAAATCGCCATCACGTTCAAGAACGTACCGCACGCGCTGTTCACCGACCCCAGCGGCGCGCGCCTGTCCAGCGAGCCCAACGTGCTGGCGCTGCGCATCCAGCCCGACGAGGGGATCACGCTCAAGTTCCTGTCCAAGGTACCGGGGCCGACCATCGATCCGCGGCCGGTGACCATGGACTTCCGCTACGGCTCGAGCTTCGGGACCGAGCCGCCCGAGGCCTACGAGCGGCTGCTCCTGGACGCCATGCTCGGCGACAGCACCCTGTTTGCGCGCGGCGATGAGGTGATGGCGTCGTGGCGCTTCTGCGATCGCGTGCTGTCCGGCTGGGCGACGATCGATGAGGGGGCCAAAGCGCCGCTGCCGAGCTACGAGTCGGGCAGCTGGGGTCCGCAGGAGGCCGCCGACATGCTGGCCTCGCAAGGCCAGGTCTGGCGGAAGCCATGAGCGAGCCCTCCGGCAAGTCCGCCAGCACGCCGGCCCCCAAGGCTGCGCCTTCGGGGCAGACGCCGGACCCGAACGACCTGCGCAGCCGCGAGCGGCAGGAGGGGTGGGCGGTGCCGCTCGACCGGGTCGAGGCGTTCACCGCCGGCGCGGTGATCGCGGTCGAGCCGGATCGGATCGAGCACGAGCTGATGGCGCTGTGGCGCAAGGCCGCCGAGCGCGCCCGCGAGTCCGGCGGCCGGCTGGCGGTGGCGCGCGCCTGCCTGTGGAACTTCATCGTCCACTCGGACGGCGAGCAGGAGTACCGGCGCACCAAGCGGACCCTGGATGAGGTCTCCGAGACCATCCCGGCGCGCATCCTCGCCCTGCACGAGACCCTGGATGAGGCCCAGAGCGCGGTGGTCGGCGACGACGGGGCGCCGCTGCGCGCCTACGTCGAGGCCAACTACCGCAAGGTGAGCGGCGGCCGGCGCGAGGTGGTCGCCGAGGAGATCACCCTGGAGGCAACCCGGCTGCAGAGCCAGCGCCTGCCGGGCCTGGTTCGCTCGCTGCTCCTGGCCGATGTGCCGACGGCTCTGTTTGTGCGAAACCCGGCGGGTGACTACAAGTGGCTGCCGCAGCTCGCCCGCGATGCCGACCGCCTGGTCTTCGACAGCGGCAAGGTCGACGGCATGGCGGGAATCCTGCAGGTCGACGCGGCGCTGCAGCGGCTCCTGTCGCCCGCCAAGGCGGCCGGGGCGCCGCTGCGGATCGAGCTGGCGGATCTCGGCTGGCTGCGGCTGTGGCCGTGGCGCATCCTGGTCGCCTCGCTCTTCGATGAGCCGCAGGCGACCGCGGCGCTGCCCGAGCTGGACGAGCTCCACATCGAGTACGCCCCGGACGCCGAGTCGGCGGCGCTGCTCCTGGCCGGCTGGCTGATGGGACGGCTCAAGCTTGCGCTCGGCGGCCCGCTCGCAAGCCCCGCCCCCGAGGCGCCATCCCTGGACTTCGCCCTGCGCACCGGAGAGGGTCGCCCGGTGACGCTGCGGCTCATCCGCGGCACGACCGAGCTCGCCCCCGTTGGCATCCACCGCGTCACCCTGCGCTCGGGCGACAAGTCGTTCACCGCCAACGGCACCTGCACCGCCGGCACGCCGTGCATCGAGCTGCGCAGCCCGCTGGCGCCGCCGCGGGTGCAGCCGGTGCAGGGCCGCCGGGACTCCGAGCTGCTGGTGGCGGCGATGGGGATTGGCGGGCGCGACCCGTTGATGTATGAAGCGCTGCGGCAAGGCGCCCGGCTGGCCCGCGGCAGCGCAGGTCGACATCGTCAGCCCACAGGGTAGAGTTTCGCTACGAGGTTTGTTCGTTGGCGTTGCGTTGAGAAGTTTGTAGTCGAGATCTTCTTAGGTAGGTGAGTGGACATGGCCCCTGAAATCTGGATCGGCGAAGACGTAGAAGCCCTAGCTCGCGAAGGCGCGCGACGAATTGCTGAAGCAGCTCGTCGCAGCATCACCGCCCGCGGTCGCTTCGTTCTGGCGCTTGCCGGGGGCACCACCCCCCGCAAGCTGTATAAAATCCTTGCCACCACCGAAGGCCTCGACTGGCGTCACGTCGAGATCTTCTTCGGTGATGAGCGCATGGTCGAGCTCGACCATCCGGACTCCAACTACCGGATGGCGCGCGAGACGCTGCTCGATCAGGTCGCGATTCCCAAGTCGCAGGTGCACGCGGTGCCCACCCACCTGCCGGTGGAAGAGGCGGCGGCGGCGTACGAGGCGACCTTGCGGTCGGTGCTCGGGCAGACCGAGCCGCGCCTCGACTGGGCGCTGCTCGGCATGGGGCCCGACGGTCACACGGCGTCGATCTTCCCCGGCTCGCGGCTCCTCGCCGGGCTGGATAACGACTTCCTGATCGACGATCCCATCACCGGGCCGCTGCAGACCAACCGGCCGATTGCATCGCTCAGCACCTTTGCCAGCGAGCGCCTGATCGCGGCGGTCACCGATGCGCCCAAGCCGCCGCCGACGCGGGTGACGATGACCCCGTACATCTTGAACCTCGCCCGCCATGTGCTCGTGCTGGTGGCCGGCGAAGACAAGGTGGCCGCGGTCTCGGCCGCGCTGGAGAGCGACGCGCGGGTCTCGGAGATCCCGGTCCGCGCGATTGCTCCCGCCAACGGCGAGCTCGCCTGGCTGCTCGATCGCCGCGCCGCCCGCGCGCTCGGCAACCCGCCGATCTAAGGCGGCGCCCCGGCAAGGTCGCTCGCTCGCTCGCGTTCCGCCCGGAGGTCGCCGGCTCGGCCCGGGTTGCGTGGTGGCAGAGGGGGTCCCCAACCAGGGACTCATACAGAAGCGCTGCGCCAAGCTCCCGGGATGCTAGCCGGCGAGCGGCGCTGCCTAGCCCGCGCTCTTCTTGCGCAGGCTGACAAACCCCCGCACGCCGAGCAGCACCAGCAGCAGGAATCCGAACGCCAGCGGTCGCCGCAGGTCGGCCTTGACCAGCCACGTCCAGTGCAGGATTCCCAGCAGCGCCGTGACGTAGATCAGCCGGTGCAGAGTCTGCCAGCGCCGCCCGAGCCGGCGGATCATCGCGGTGGTCGAGGTGATCGCCAGCGGCACCATCAGCAGATAGGCCAGCGTACCGACAGTGATATACGGCCGCTTGACGATGTCCCGGGCCACCGCTTTGAGGTTGAGCCCCTCGTCCTGCATGAAGATCTGATCGCAGAAGTAAGTAGCGAAGTGCAGGCTCCCATAGAAAAAGGCGAACAGTCCCAGCATGCGCCGCAGCTTGATCAGCCACGCCTGCCCAAGCAGCCGCCGCAGCGGCGTCACCGCCAGCGTGGCGAGCAGACAGTACAGGGTCAGATCACCGGTCCGGTGCGTCACTGCCTCGACCGGATTCACTCCCAGCCCGTCTCCGATTCCCTTGTAGGTCTGAAAGCCCTGCCACACGAGCTGGCCGGCCGGCGCGAGAAGCATCAGGAACACCACGACCTTTATCCCGGTCACCGCGCGCGCGGGCATCGTGAACGAGCTTCTACTGGCTGATTTCATCTCGGAGTCACCGTCTGAAGGGCCGCGGGCACGACCTCGCGCCGGAGCTGTCCCGGACCAGCCTGGACGACGCCGGGCCGGGGATCAGCCGCCCCATCCTACCACCTTGCTCGCAGGACGCGGACGTGGCTTTTCTTCGATCTTGAGCGGGTGCGCGGCGGATCAGCCGGGGGGCAGAGTCGGGACCTTGGGCCTCGGGTCCGCGGGGCTTGCCGGCGCCGGCTGGACGCTGCCGCGCCGCAGGGCCAGCGGCAGGAGGCGCGGCACTGAGGGATCAAGGACGTGCGCGGCCTCGAACAGATCGAGGATGCAGCCGAGCAGCAGCAGGTTGACGCCGTCCCACAGATCGACCTCGGCCTGGGTCACTCCGGCGTCCTCACGCGCGGTGACGCCGGTGGCGATCTGCGCCGGCACCGCAGCGGCCAGGCGCTCGGTCTCGGCCAGGAAGTTCGTGTCCAGGCCGGAGTCGCGGGCGCGCGCCGCGTGCACGTGATCGACAAGGTAGCTGCGCCCGAGCGAGGCCAGGGCGGACAGGGAGCGCGACAGCTCGGAGGCTTCCTTGGCGCGACCATAGGCGCGCTCGATATCGGAGTCGCGGCGCGGATCGCCCCCGGACAGCGCCCGCAGCAGCGCCCGCCACTGATCACGCACCGCGAGCGCCCGCTTGCGCGCCTGCTCGGCGTCCTGGACCCGCTGCCCCTTGCGCGCCTGGATCTCTGCCAGACCCTGCTCACGCTGCTGCCACAGGGTCTGGCTGCGCCGCGCCGCCCAGGTGGCGAGGCGCAAAAGGTTCGGCGTAAAGCCGCGCAGGGCCCGCTTCTGGACCGGCGAGGCGGCGGCAAAGAAGTCGCCGGCCTGACCATAAAGGCGCGCGCTGTCGGCATCGATGCGCCCCGCGCCGACCTCGTTGCCCATCGCCGTAAGGTCGGCGCGCTCGGCGGCGACCAGGGTGAAGACCTCGGCCTCTGAGGACTCGCCGAAGCGCGCCACCAGCTGCTCCAGTGTGTACGTAGGAGGGACGGCGACCGCTGGCCGCGGCAGCGGCGTGGGGGGCGGCGGCGGCGGCACCGCCGGGCTGTCGGTCCGCGGCCGCTTCGGCTCGGCGGCCTCGGGCGGCGGCGCAATCTTGCCGCTCGACTTGCTGGACTTGCTCGCGCTCGGGACCACCGAGCTTGCGGCAGGCCTGGGCGGCTTGCTCGCTTCCGCCTGCTCTTTCTGTGTCGCCGCCTTGCTCGCCAGCGCGGCCGCGTTCTTCGCTGCCGAGGCGGCCTTGGCAATCGCCGGTGCGCGGTCTTCCTTGACCGACTTGCTCGGGTCCTTGCCCGCGAGCTTGACCACCGGGGTCGCCTTGTCCGCCTTGTCCTCTTTATCTTCCTTGTCCGAAGGAGCGGCCTCTTTCTTGGCCGCGGGGGTAGCTTTGGCGACGGCGGGAACTCTGCCTTCGGCGGCTGGCTTGCTGGAGCCCTTGCCGGCGCTCTTGGCTGCGGGGACCGCCTTGGCGACAACCGGCTCCGCCTCCGCGGGGACCGGCTTGGCCGCGCCTTTGGCCGCCGGAGCCGCCTTGGCGACGGCAGCCGCCTTGGCCGGCGCGGGCTTGCCGGCGCTCTTGGCT
>DAOMZC010000224.1:0-8315 GCA_035437965.1 Pseudomonadota bacterium | reverse complement strand
AGCGTGATGTCAGCCCCGAGCCGGCCTGGACCCGGCGCTGGCGGACCCTGCAGCCGCACCTGGAGGCCCACCTCATCGCCAGCGGGACGACGCTGAAGGCGCACGTGCAGAAGCTCGACGCCGCGGGTGACCCCGCCCTCGCGGCGCGGCTCGCCAGGCTGCGCTGAAGCTCAGCGCAGCGGTGTTCCCGAACTTACGAGCCGCTGCGCTTAGCGCGCCGTCCCATCCAGCTTCGGCTTGTCCGCACACAGCCTGCGCTGCCCCGCGAGCCACTCGAGCGCTTCCTCGGCCGTGCTGCAGAAGTGAACCGGCTCGGCCGCCTGGCCAAACAGTCGCAGCGCGTTGCGCATCAGCTGCACCACGGCACGCAGACCGAGGCTCGCGCCGACCACCGCGGTGGCGCCAGGGGAGATATGCTCGCGCGACCGCGCGGCCACGGCGCGACGAGCCTCCGCGGTGATGCCGCTGGCATGGCGGCTATCGAATACGGTCAGGATGTAACCGCTCTGCGCCTCGATTGCCGCGCTGAGCCCGTGCATCCACTGGACATCCGCCAGGGTGAAGGTGCCGTGGATCTCCAGGAACAGCAAGTCCGGCTCGCTGTAGTAGCGGTGGCTCCCATGGCTCTCCCAGGTCGGCATGGCGGATAGGTCATCGTATCACGCCCCCAAGGAGGCTGCGGTCGCAAGCGGCGCGGCGGCCGACTAAGGACGCTCGCCGCTGCGCAGGCGACCCTGGATCTCGTCGATGACGGGCAGACAGTCGGTGGGGAAATCGACTACGTAGTGCGCGCCGGCGGCTGCAAGGCGCGCTCGCGCCGCCGCGATACGGGCGCTGCGCTCTGCCGCGGGGAGCTCTGCCAGCTCGCGCTCGGACAGTCCTACTTCATTGCCGCACGCGGTGAGGGCGATGGTCCAGGCTCCGGCGTTCAGTCCCTCTTCCACGTCGGCTATGGTGTCGCCTATCTTGACCACCGCCGCCATCGGGTAGACGCGCAGACTCTCGGCGTTGGCGAAGCACATGAACGGGGCCGGCCGCCCCACGGGGACATCCGAGGCGCAGACCACGCAGTCCGGCGCGTAGCCGAGCGCCCGCGCCGCCGGCTCTACCACCGCCATCATCTCCGCCGCGTAGCCGGTCGTGCTGCCGATGCGCAGGCCGCGGCGGCGCAGCTCGGTCACGAGCTCCAGCGCGCCTGGAATGAGAGCCGTGTGCTCCGCCAGGCAGCCGAGCTGCGCCGGCACGAAATCGTGATAGAGCGCATCGATGTCCGTTTCGCTGCACGGCCTGCCGAAGCGGCGCTGCCAGTCGCTCGCCACTTCTTGCATGCGGGTGATGGCGCGGATGTGATCACGCTTGTGCAGGCCCATGGGCAGCCGCGCCTGCGCCGCGGTGATCGTCAGCCCGCGGCTCTTGAACACCGCCAGGAACGCCTGCACCGGCGCCAGGCAGCCGAAGTCGACGGTCGTGCCCGCCCAGTCGAAGATCGCCGCCTGCAGGCCGCCGCTGTAGCGACCGGCGCTCACTTGCTCGCCTCCGGCAGCGGTATCGGCAGCTGCAGCTCGGTGAGCACCTCGCGGATGGCGGCGAGCAGCGCGCGCACCTCATCGGATCCGATGCGGCCGATGGTGCCGATGCGGAAGCAGTCGGCGCGGCTGACCTTGCCGGGATAGATGACGAAGCCGCGCTCGGCCAGCGCCTGATAAAAGCGCGAGAACGAGAACTGCGGATGCTCGGGGCAGTAATAGGCGGTGATGATGTAGCTCTGGTCGGCGGCGAGCAGGAAGGTGCGGAAGCCGAGCTCGCGCATCCCCGCGGCCAGCGTGTCGTGGTTCTGGCGGTAGCGGGCGGCCCGCGCCGCGACGCCGCCTTCTTCGAGCAGCTCGGTGAGCGCGCGATCACAGGCGAGCAGCGCGTGGGTCGGCGGCGTGAAGCGGAACTGCCCGTCGGCGTCCAGGCCGCGCAGCTGGGCGGTCAGGTCCAGGCTCACCGAGCGCGCGCTGCCCTGCGCCTCGGCCAGCGCGGCGCGGCGGGCCAGGACGATGGCGAAGCCCGGGACGCCTTCGAGGCACTTGTTGGCCGAGGTGATCAAGAGATCGATGCCGAGCGCCGCGACATCGATCGCGATCCCGGCGAAGCTCGACATCGCGTCGACAATGAAGCGGCGCCCGTGCTGCCGCGCCACCGCGCCGATCGCCGCGAGGTCGTTACACAGCCCGGTCGAGGTCTCGCAGTGGACCACTGCCAGGTGGCTCAGCTGCGGGTCGCGCGCGAGGGCGGCGGCCAGGGCGGCCGGCGGCAGGCGCTCGGACTCGGGGACCTCGACCACCTCGCAGGCGATGCCGAGCACGCGCGCGATGTGGGCGATGCGGGCCCCGTAGGCCCCGTTGCTGCCGACCAGCAGCTTGCCGCCGCGCGAGATCGCCGAGCCCAGGGTCGCCTCGATGCCGAAGGTCCCGCTGCCCTGGATCGGGATCGCGGTGTACTCGGGCTCGGCGACCCCGGCGATTGTGAGGAGCCGCTCGCGCACCGACTTCACGCGCTGCAAGAAGTCGCCATCGCGCGAGCCCAGGTCGTGGAGCATGGCCGCTTTGACCGCTGCGCTCGTGGTCAGCGGACCGGGAGTGAAAAGGAGTTTGTCGTTCACCGCCCCGTTTTATCCTAAGAGCTCCGCCCAGGGAAGCCAGGGAAGCATCGCGGCGCGGCTATTTCGCGCCGCCGGAAGCAGCGGGGCCCGTCCCGCTCGCCGCCTGAACGGGCGAGCCTTCGGCAACGCGGTCGCCGAGGTTCAGGGCGACCTCATCGCCTTCCTTCAGGCTGCTCTTGATGCGCAGCTGGGCGCCGTTGTTGCTGAGCACCGCCACCGGCCGGAAGCTGACCCGGCGGTCGGCGCCCACCGCCGCGACCAGGGTCTGCTTGCCGCGCACCACCAGCGCCTCGACCGGGATCTCCTGCGCCGGCTCGATCTTCAAGGTCAGCGCCACGCGGACGAAGCTGCCGGGGACGATGCGGCGCTCGCGGTTGTCCAGATCCACCTCGACCAGCATCATGCGCGTGCGGGTGTCCAGCGCCCCGGGCAGGCGGCTCACCTGGCCGGTGGTCATCGGCCCATCGGGCACGCTGATCTCGGCCGGATCGCCCAGGTGAACGAGCGCGGCGTCGCGCTGGTTCACGTACGCGTAGATCCGCAGGCGATCGAGCTGCGAGATCGTGACCACCGGCAAGGCGCTGGTCTGCGAGCTGGCGGCGCTCTGCACGAGCGCGCCGGGGTCGACGTAGCGGGCGGTCACCGTGCCATCAAACGGCGCCCGCAGCTGGGTGTACGACTTCTGGGTGCCGAGTCCGGCGGCGGTGGCGTCGGCGATGAGCGCCTGGCTGTTATCGAGCTCGGCGTCGCGCGGGGCGACAAGGCCGGCGCTGGCCAGGGAGCTCGTGCGGCCGGCGTTCTTGCGCTTGTACTGGGCATCGGCGATCGCGGCGTCGTACTGGCGATCGAGCTCGGGCGAGATGATGATCGCCAGCAGCTGGTCCTTGCGGACGGCGTCCCCCTTGTCGACGAGAATCTCCTTGAGGTAGCCGCTGATCTTGGCGTAAAGCGTCACCTCGGCGTACGGTCGCGCCTCGGCCTGCAGATCCAGGCGGCGCTCGCGAGGGGCGGCGCGCACCGGGGCCAGAAGGACTACAGGTCCGGCGGCCACCTCGCTACGGCGCAGCTCCGCGGCGCGCGACTCTTGGTTTTTGCGCGAGTAGGACAAAAGCGCCACGCCGCCGCCCGCCGCGATGAGCAGCAGGAGTCCGAGCAGGTACAAGGTCACATTTTTACGCGCGCGCACGGGCTACTCCTTGTCCTCGACATCCGCAGCTATCTGACTCATGGCGGCGGCGCCTGCCGGCTCACCAGTCCCTGTGTGATGCCGCGCCGGCCGGTGCCCGCGCGCGACGCTCGCGCCCTGCCGCTCGGCGAGGAAGCGCGCCTCCAGCAGCTGCTTCTCCGGCAGTGCCCGGCGCAGCAGCGCGTAGACCACCGGCACGACGAACAGCGTGACCCCGGTCGCCACCAGGAGCCCGCCGATCACCGCGCGCCCGAGCGGCGCGTTCTGCTCGCCCGCCTCGCCCAGGGCGAGCGCCATGGGAATCATCCCGATGATCATCGCCAGCGCGGTCATCAGCACCGGGCGCAGCCGCGTCTTGCCGGCCAGCAGCGCCGCCTCGGCCGCCGTCAGCTCGGTCTCCAGCCGGCTGTCGTTGGCAAAGCTCACCATGAGGATGGAGTTGGAGACCGCGATTCCCACCGCCATGATCGCGCCCATCAGCGACTCGACATTGATCGTCGTTCCGGTGAGCGCCAGCATCCACAAGATGCCGACCAGCGCCCCCGGCACCGCGATCATGATGATGAACGGATCGAGCCAGGACTGGAACAGCACCACCATCAGGAAGTAGACCAGCACGATCGCCAGCACGAGCCCCAGACCCAGGCTCCGGAACGACTGCTGCATGACCTCGTTCTGGCCGCGCACGTGGATGCGCATGCCGGTGGGCAGCGGACCCAGGCCTGCTATCTTGCGCTCGATGTCGCGCGCCACCGCGCCAAGGTCGCGCCCATCGAGGTTGGCCTGGATGTCGAGCACCCGCTGCACCGTGTGGTGGTTTATCTGATCGGGCGTCACCTGCGAAGACAGAACGGCCAGGCCGCCCAGCGTCTGCGCCGGCGCCTGTGGCAGCGCGGTGGGGGTCGCGCCGGGCGGCTCGGCGGGCTGCCACAAGGCGCTCGCCGACGGCGGAGTCAGCGGCATCGCCAATAGGTCGGGCACCGACTGCAGGCGCCCGAGCGGCGCCTTGACCACCACCGTGTAGTTGACGTTGTTCTGCGGGTTGAGAAAAAACGACGGCGCGAGCAGGCTGCTTGCCGACAGCGAGATCAGCACGCTGCTGGCGACATCGCGCTGACTCAGCCCGAGCTGCGCCGCCTGCTGGCGATCTACATCGAGCCGCAGCGTCGGATAGTCGAGCATCTGCACGATGTGCACGTCCGCGGTGCCGGGGACCTCGCGCACCCGGTCGCGCAGCGTGCGCGCGAACTCGAAGGCGCGCTGCAGGTTCGGGTACTCGATCTGGATGTCGAGCGGCGCCGAGAGGCCGAAGTTCAGCACCTGGCTGATGATGTCGGCGGGCTGGAAGTAGAAGGTCGAGCCGGGGAAGCGGCGCGGCAGCTCGCGGCGCAGCGCCCGCAGGTAGTCTTGCGTCGGGTGGTGGTGCTCGCCGAGCGCGATCAGGATGTCGGCGTCCATGGCGCTGACGTTGTCGGTCGGCACGAAGGCGAGGTTGTAAAATAGCGGCACCCCGATCATCGAGTTGACGGTCACGAGCTCGGCGGGCGGGATTACCTCGCGGATCTGCGCCTCCAGCTCGTTGACCAGCTGCTCGGTGCGCTCAAGGCGGGTGCCGGGCGGGGCGCGGAAGTGCAGCTTCATCAGGCCCGCATCGACGCTGGGGAAGAAGTCGGTGCCGACCACCAGCGCCAAGAGCAGCGAGACTCCGGCGACCGCCGCCGCCACCGCGACCGTGAAGCCGGGGTGGGCGAGCAGGAGCTCGAGCAGCCGGCCGTACGCCTGCACGAAGCGCTCGAACGCGGCGTCGCGGCGGGTGTTGAAGCGGTGCGCCAGGCGCGCCCAGGCGCTGCGCGGCGGACCATGGCCGGGGTCGTGCTCACCGGCCATGAGCAGCCGCGCCAGCACCGGCACCAGCGTCCGCGACAACAGGTACGAGGCGAGCATCGCCAGCACCACCGCCAGCGCCAGCGGCACGAACAGGAACTTGGCCGGCCCGAACAGCAGCACGACCGGGAAGAACACGATGCAGATGGCCAGCGTGGCGACGATCGCCGGCACCGCGATCTGCTCGGCGCCGTCGAGGATCGCCACCGTCAGCCCCTTGCCGAGGTGGCGGTTGCGGTGGATGTTTTCGACCTCGACCGTGGCGTCATCGACAAGCATGCCGATCGCCAGCGCCAGCCCGCCGAGCGTCATGATGTTGATGCTGTGCCCCGTCAGCTTGAGCCCGACCAGGGCCGAGCAGATGGCCAGCGGAATCGAGGTGCAGACGATCACCATCGACCGCCAGCTGCCCAGAAACAGGCCGATCATCAGCGACACCAGCGCCGACGACAACAGCGCCTCGCGGAGCACGCTCTTGATCGCGCCGCGCACGAACACCGACTGATCGAAGTCGATGCGGAAGTCCAGGCCGCTGGGCGCCGCCGCCTTGATCGCCGGCATCGCCTCGCGCGCCGCATCGACCACCGCCAGGGTCGAGGCATCCGCGTGCTTGAGGATCGCCAGGTAGGTCGCGCGGCGGCCGTTGACGTGCACGATGTTGGTCTGATCGGCGAAGCCATCGCTCACGCGCGCCACGTCGCCGAGCGTCACCATGCGCCCGCCCACTACTTTGATCGGGATGGCGCCGAACTGCTCGATCGCCGAGGGCGAGGAGTTCATGACGACGCTGTACTCGCGGTCGGCGATGCGGGCGCTGCCGGCCGGGAGGATGAGGTTCTCCGCCTGCAGCGCGGTGACGACATCGGCCGCCGACAGGCCCTTGGCGCTGAGCGCCTGGGGATCGATGTCGACGCTGACCTGGCGACCCTTGCCGCCAAAGGGGGCCGGCGTCGACAGGCCCGGGATGGTGAACAGGCGGATGCGGACGAAGTTAAGGTTGTAGTCGAAGATCTTCTCTTCGGGGAGGCTGCTGCTGTAGGAAGTAAGCTGCGCCACCGGCACGTTCGAGGCGTTGAACTGCAGGATCTGCGGCGGCGTCATGCCGGGCGGCATCTGCCGCAACAGGGTGCTGGTGATCGCCGCCAGCTGGGCGATCGCCGCCGCGATGCTGGTGTCGGGGTGGAAGTAGACCTTGACCAGGCCCACGCCCGGGATCGACTGCGACTCGATGCGCTCGACGCCGTTTACCGTGGTCGAGGTGCCGCGCTCGGTCAGAAGGACGACCCGCCGCTCCATGTCCTCGGCCGACAGGCCCGGGTAGTTCCACACCACCGCGACCACCGGGATGTCGATGGCCGGGAAGATGTCGACGACCATGCGGGTGACCGAAAGGACGCCCAGGAGCAGGATGAGCAGCGACATCACGGCGACGGTGTAGGGGCGGCGCAGCGCCAGCTCGACGATCCACATGGCGCAAGACCGTGGGCGCGCTTTGTGTAGCCAAGTTGGCGCCGGTGTTAAGAACTGTTAAGCGGCAAAGGCCGCGCGCGAAAGTGGGCTTTATAGAAGCAGCGAGCCTATAAACCTCCCATGCAGAAAGCTTCGCCGGTCCTGCCCAAGGCGCCGCCGGTCGCCCCGGAGGACCGCCCCATCCGCGCCCTGCTCATCGAGGACAACCCGCGCCTTGGCGAGCTGACCGTGCGCTACCTGCACAGCCACGGCATCCTCGCCGAGCTCGTGCCCGACGGCAGCCGGGGCCTTGTGGCGGCGCAGAGCGGCGTCTACGACATCGTCCTTCTCGATCTGATGCTGCCGGGGCGCGACGGCATCGCGGTCTGCCAGGAGCTGCGCGCCGGCTGCGCGGTGCCGATCATCATCGTCACCGCGCGCAGCGAGGAGGCCGATCGGGTGCTCGGGCTCGAGCTTGGAGCCGACGACTATCTGGTAAAGCCGTTCTCGGCGCGCGAGCTCCTGGCGCGCATCCGCGCCCAGGTGCGGCGGGCGCGCGGCCAGGTCGGGCCGGCGACGAGCGTGACGCTGCAGGTCGGCCGCCTGGTGCTGCGGCCGGCGCGGCTGGAGGCGGCGATCGACGGGCAGCCGGTGGCGCTCACCGCCTATGAGTTCGCGCTGCTGCGGGTGCTCGCCGAGCGCGCCGGACGGATCCTCAGCCGCGAGCAGCTGCTCGATCTGGCCAAGGGCAGCTCGGACGAGTCGTTCGATCGCTCCATCGACGTGCACATCTCGCGGCTGCGGCAGAAGCTCGGCGATGATCCGCGGCAGCCGCGCCTGCTCAAGACGATCCGCGGCGCCGGCTACATGCTGACCGCCGACAGCCCCGCGGACAGACTGCCCGGCCGCGGCGAACCGGAGGAGCCATGAGACCGTCGCGGCGCCGTCCGCCCCCGCTGCGGGGCCTCCTGTGGCGCATCTACATCATCAACATCGGCGGCCTGGCGCTCATCAGCCTGGCGTTCGGCATCCTCAAGACCACGGTGCTCGATGCGCCGTGGCGCATGACCATGGAGCAGCGGGCCCGCTACGTCATCTCGCACGTCGCCCGCTACCGCGACGACCCGGGCGCGATGCGGCGCGAGGCCC
>DAOMZC010000223.1:0-8326 GCA_035437965.1 Pseudomonadota bacterium | reverse complement strand
CCACCTGATCGACGAGCTTGTGCTCGCAGATCTCGGCGATGCGCTGGATCAGCGACTGCCGCTCGCCCTCGTCGGAGAGCTTGTCGAGCTGCACCTCGTGGATCTTGACCAGCTTCTCCCACTGCTCGGCGACCCGGTACAGCGGCTCGAGGATGCCGGCGATCTCGATCGGTCGGGTGCCCTCGGCGAACAGCAGTTCCAGGGCCTGCAGCGTCGGGCCGTGGCCCGGATCGCTGGTTAGGATCTCGCGGTAGACCTCGATCGCGTTGTCCACGTCGCGCAGCGACTGCTCGTACAGCTGGCCGAGGCGGAACTGCAGGGCGACGATCTCGGCGTCGCTGTTGGCGAGCCGGATCTCCCGCCGCAGCACGTCGGCGAGGTCCGCCCAGTGCTGCCCGCGCTCGTACAGCCGGTCCAGCGCCAGGATCGCCTGCGAGTTGTCCGGCTCGACGTCGAGGACGCGCCGGAAGGTGGCGATCGCCTTGGGCTCGGTCTGCATCTCCTCTTCGTAGACGCGGGCGACCCGCAGCAGCATCTCGACCTGCTGCAGGACGTCCATCATCTTGGTGATCTCGGACTCGTAGAGCGCCGCCAGCTCCGGCCACGCCTTGGTGGTCTCGGCGAGGCGCTCCAGGTTCAGCAGCGAGTCGTTGTTCTGCGCGTCCAGGCGCAGCGCCCGGCTGAAGGCCTCGAAGGCCTCCATGTTGCGCTCCAGCTGCCGCTCGTAGTAGCCGGCGATGCGGTGCAGGAGCTCGACCTTGCGCAGCGGGTCCTCGGCGTGGTGGACCATCACCTCCAGGACGTCGATGAGCTTCTCCCACTCACCGGCGGTCTCGAAGACCGGCTCCAGCACCTGGGCCGCCAGCACCGGCTCCTCGGCGCCGTGGACGATGCCGTCCAGGGCCTTGAGGGTCGGCTCGTGGCCGCCGTCGATCTCCAGCGCCTCGCGGTACGACTCGACGGCGCGCACCATGTCCTTGAGCTGGGTCTCGAACAGCTTGCCGATGCGGTGCTTGAACACCACCGTCTCGGCCGAGGTCTGCGACAGCTCGACCTCGCGCTCGAGGATCTGCAGGAGGTCATACCAGCGCTCGGCCGTGCCGTAGAGGCGGTCGAGGGCCTGGATCGCCCGCTGATCCGTCGGGTCGAGGTCGAGGATGCCGTTGTAGGTCTCGATCGCGTGCTCGATGTCGTGCAGCTCGTGGTCGTAGACCTCGCCCATCTGGAACAGGATCCGCTTCTTGTCGTCGGAGGTCTGCGCGAGCTCGACCTGGCGGGCGTAGATGTCCTTCAGATCGCCCCACCGCTTGAGGTTGATGAACAGCTGCTCCAGCGCCGAGATGGCGACGGCGTCCACCGGGTCCTGCTCCAGCACGCCCTTGTAGACTTCGATCGCCTTGTCGGGGTTCTCCAGGACTTCGACGTAGAGGCGCGCCGCCTTGAAGTACAGCTCCTTCTTCTCGCCGATCTCGCTGACCATGTCGACCTTGGCCAGGACGACCTCGACGAGCTTCTGGTGGCTGTCGGTGCGCAGGTACAGGTGCTCGAGGGCGTTGGCCGCCGGCAGGTTGCCGCTGTCGACGCCGAGCACCTTGTGGTAGGCCGCCGCCGCCTGGTCGTTGTCGCCGAGGTTCGTCTCGAAGATCTGGGCGATGCGGGTGTAAAGGTGGACCTGCAGCTCCATGTCGTGGCTGGCCGGCCCGACGACCTCGGCGTACAGGGTCACCAGGTCCTGCCAGCGCTCCAGCTGGCGCGCCAGGCGCTCCAGCTGCTTCTGGGTGTCCTCGCGCGTCGGGTCCTCACGCAGGGCCCGGGCGTGGGTGAGGAACGCCTGCAGGCCGTTCTCGCCGCCCTCTTCGTAGAGGCGCGCAATCTCGTGCAGGAGCTCGATCTTGCGGATCGGGTCCAGCGAGTGCCGCACCATGATCTCGTAGACCTCGACGAGCTTGGCCCAGTCCGAGCGGTGCTTGTAGATCGGCTCCAGGATCGTCGCGACGTTGAGCTCGTGGTCGGGGAGCTTGATCAGGTTCTCCAGCGCCGCCGTCGCCGCGTCGTTCATCGGATCGAGCTCGAGGACCTGGCGGTAGGTGTCCACCGCCGCCCCGATTTCGTTCAGCTTGGTCTCGCGCAGGGCCGCCAGGCGCACCAGGAGCTCGATCGTCTCGTTCTGCTCCTGGGTCAGCACCAGCTGACGCTGCAGGTTCTCGCTGAGGTCGGTCCACAGGTTCTGCTGCAGGTACAGCCGATCGAGCGAGCGCAGGGCCGCGAGGTTGCTGTCATCCTGGGCGAGGACCTCTTTGTAGGTCGCGATCGCCTGCTCGAAGTTACCCAGGACCTCCTCCCAGAGCTTGGCCATCTGGAAGAACATCCGCTCGCGGACCTCGGGCTCACCGGCGAGCTCGACCTTCTTGCGGTAGACCTCGAGCAGCTCGTTCCACTGCTCGTGGCGGATGTACAGCTTCTCCAGCGCCTCGAGCGCCGTGATGTCCTCGGGGTCGAGCTCCTGGGCGCGGCGGTAGAACTCCACCGCCTTGTCGCTCTTGCCGAGCTGCTCGTCGTACGCCGCCGCCACCCGCATGAGGAGCTCGCGGGTGAGCAGGGAGTCCAGGCCCCCCTTCTCGATCGCCTCTTCGTACAGCGCGACCAGGTGGCTCCACGCCCCCAGCGCCGCCGTGATCCGCTCCAGCTCGCCGCGGCACTGCTCGTTGGACGGGTCGACGCGGAAGCAGCGGCTGTAGGCGTCCAGCGCCTTCTCGCCGTTCTGCACCTGCTGCGCCCACAGCTCACCGATGCGCATGAGCAGGGTGACGCGGTTCAGCGTCTCCTCGGCGGCGGTGCGGGCCAGCTGGATCTCGTGAACGCCGATGAGGCGCAGCCACTCGCCCAGCTGCTCGTAGATCGGCTGCAGGATGCCCGCCGCGTCCAGCTGGTACTGCGCGTCGTCGAGCCGCCGCTCCAGGGCCTCGCGCGCCCCGCTGTGCGCCGGCATCGCCTCGAGGATCTCGCGGTAGCAGTCGATCGCGCCCGGCACGTCGGCCAGGTACTGCTCGCGGATCTGCCCGAGGCGGAACTTCAGGTCGACGATCGCCGGGGTGTCGGCGGGGTCGACCAGGTCCAGCTCGCGCGGGATCGTCGCCTGCAGCTCCGACCACTGCGCGGTGGCGGTGTAGATGCGGTCGAGCGCCTGCCACGCCAGCAGCTCGTTCTCGCCGCCGACGCCGTCGAGGATGGCCTTGTAGGCCCCCACCGCCTGCGCCGGGTCTTTGATCTCGTTCTCGTACAGCTGGGCGATCTGGTAGCGGATGCCCTTCTGCCGCGCCGGGTCCATCTCCAGCTCGAGCTTCTTCTGGTAGATGCCCAAAAGGTCGGGGTAGCGCGCGGTCTTGAGGTACAGGCGCTCCATCGCCTCCAGGGCGATGGCGTTGTTCTCGTCGATGGTGAGGATCTGGCGGTTGGTCTCGATCGCCCGCCCGGCGTCCTCCAGCTGGCTCTCGTAGACGCTGGCGACGACGAGCAGCACCGGCAGGGCCTCGATGCGGTCGGTGTACTTGGGCGCCGCGTCCTCGTAGGCCTTGACCAGCTGCGGGTAGCCGCCGGTCTCCGCCGCCAGCCGCTCGAGCTCGGTGCGCAGCCAGTCGGGCCGGTGGTCCTCGGCGAAGGCGCGCAGGTACCACGCGTAGGCGGTGCCCTTGTCCTTCAGCGAGGTCTCGGTAAGCTCAGCGAGGCGGCGGATGCGCTCGACGCGGGTGTCCACGTCCTCGGTGTGCGAGAGCTGGATCTCGAGCACGCCGGCGAGCTTCTTGGCATCCTTGGCCCCCTCGTAAAGCGGGATGAGGGCCTCGGCCGCGGTGAGGTTCTTGCCGTCGAGCTTGAGCACGCTCTCGAAGGCGCGCATGGCGCGGTCGGGCTTGCCGAGCTTGTCGCGGTAGAGCACCGCGACGCGGTTATTGAGCAGGACTTTGTTGGCGTCGTCCTCGAGCTCGACCTGCCGCTCGAAGGTGCGAATGAGCTCGTCGTACTTGTTCTGGCGGGCGTAGAACGCCTCCAGCTCGTCCCAGCTCTTCTGCTCGATGAACAGCTTCTTGATCGCGTCCTGGGCGCGGCGGTTCTCCGGATCGACGGTGAGGAGCTCCCGCCAGGCGTTGGTCGCGCGCGTCGCGTCCTTGACGCGATCGGTGAACAGGACGCCCAGCTTCTGCAGCATGGCGACCTTCTTCGCCGTATCGGTGAACAGGCGCGCCTGGGTCTCGCTGACGTCGGCCAGCTTGTCCCACATCTTCTCGCGCTCATACAGCTTCTCGAGCTCGGCGAGGGCCTCGGTGTGCTCGGGGCTGGCCTCCAGCACCCGCTCCCACAGCTCGATCGAGATGACGGGCTTTTTCAGCTTCTCGGAGGCGAGCTTGGCAATCTCGACGAAGCGCTGGCCGCGCTCGTACGGATCCTCGATGCGCGCCACCTCGCGCTGGTTGACGGCGATGAGCTTCTCCCAGTCGCGCCGCTTCTCGTAGTTGCTCTTGAGGTAGGCGATGGCCTCGGTGTTGCTGTCGTCCAGCGCCAGCACCTGCTCGTAGGCCTTGATCGCCTCGGCGACGTTGGAGAAGCGGTCCTGGAACAGCTTGGCGACGCGGCCGTAGGTGACGACCTTCTCGCCGACGTCCTCGACCTGGGCGGCCTTCTTCTGCAGCGTCGCGATGAGATCCGGCCACCGCTTCATCTGCTCGTACTGCGCCGCCAGGGCGTCGAGCGCCCGCACGTTGCCCGGCTGCAGCCCGAGGATGGCGTTGAACGTGTTTACGACCTGCGAGTCGATGCGCAGGCGCTCTTTGTAAAGCTCGACGAGCTCGAACAGCTTCTCGACCTTCTCGTCGACGGTGAGGTCGGGGATCTTGTCGACCTCGTCCTTGATCACGTCGGCCAGGGCGTTCCACCGCTCGACCTGGCGGAGGACCCGGGCGAGGTTGCGGCGCGGCGCCCGGTGGGCCGGCACGGCGGTGACGATCTTGCGCCAGGCGTCGATCGCCTTGTCGACGCTGGACTGCTCAAGGACGTGCGCCGCCTCCATGGCGCGCACGGTCGCTGTATCGAGGCCAGCGAGCTCACCCTCGGGGGCCAGCTCGGGCTCGGCCGGGGCTTCCTCGACGGGGGCCTCCTCGACTGGAGCAGCTTCGGCGACTGGTTCCTCGGCGGCAGCTTCGGCGGCCGGCTCCTCGGCGGCTGGCTGCTCGACTGCCGCCTCGGGCGCAGCCTCGGCCTCGGCCTCGGGGGCGGCTTCGGCGACCGCCTCGGCGGCGACCGCCTCGGCCGGCGCTTCGGCTTCGGCGACCGCCTCGGGGGCGGCCTCGGCGACGGGAGCTTCGGCGACCGGCGCCTCGACCTGGGCGACCGGCGCTTCCTCGACGGCCTGCTCGACAGCGGCGGGCGCCTCGGCCTCCTGGGCGACCGGGGCCTCCTCGGCCGGCGCCTCGACGCTCGGGTCGCCGTACTCGGCGATGTAGTTCTGCAGCTCTTCGTGCTCGGGGAAGACGCGCTGCACCTCGGCGTAGTAGTTCTTGGCGCGCCCCGGATCACCGGCGTCGCGCCACGCCGCGCGGCCCGCCTGGACCATCAGGGCGGCGCGCTCCTCGTCGTGCATCGGCGCGAAGCTGCCGAGGTCGGCATAATTGAACAGCTGCGCCCACTCGCCCTTGGGGGCCAGGGTGTCGCGCAGCAGGCTGAAGGCCGCCAGGTGGCCGGGCAGGGCCTTGCCCGCCTCGACGGCGCCGCGGTAGGTGAAGTTCAGGGCGCGGCCGTAGAAGCGCGCCGCCCGGTCCTTATCCTTCCACCGCAGGAGCCACATGTTGCCGATGCGCTTGGCGAGCTCGATCTTGGCCTGGTCCCCGGTCAGCCCGTCGATGCGCCGATCCTGCACGGCGATGATCTCGTCGAAGCGACCCTGCTCGGCGAGGATCTTTTCGAGGAGGAAGTTCGCCATCTCGTGCTGCGGCTGCAGCGCCACGACGCCGCGCAGGCACTCTTCGAACTGCGGGTCGCTGCGCGCCTCGATGTGGAAGATGCGGGCGGCGCGCAGCCAGACCCGAGCCGCCATGTCGGGGTCGGTCTCCTGCAGGCGACGGGCGCTCTCCATCAGGCGCTCGGCCTCGCCGAGCCAGTCCTCGCGGTCGTAGCTGCAGGCGGCCAGGGCGTCGGCGACGTCGGTGTCACCGGGCCAGTTGCGCGCCGCGTTGGTCAGGTGCGGCAGGGCGCGGTCCCGCTCGCGCGCGTCGAGGAGGATCTCACCGAGCAGCCGCTCCGCTTCCTTCTTGCGCTCGGGGTCGCTGCTGACCTTTATCTCAAGCCCGAGCAGCGTGGCGACCATTTCCAGGTTGCCCATCTCGCGGTAGATAAGGCGGGCCCGCGTAAGGGCGCGGGTCTGCTGGGGGTTCTGCTTGAAGGCCTGCTGGTAGTGCGCCATGGCGCGGTCTTTGCGAAGGAAGAACTCTTCGCACAGCTCACCCAGCTCGAAGAGGGCGGCGGCTTTATTTTCCTTGCCCTCGATCCGCTCAGTCTCTTTCTCGAGATCTTCAAGCAAACCAGCCCAATTTCGCGCACTACGAAGGCGCTTCGCTACCTTTTCCCGAAGTTGCATGAGCAGGCCACCCTTATAGAGTTTCCAGGGGATATGGATGGTTGAAAGTCGCACCTTTTATAACACGCGTGGCGACGGCGATCAAATGGAAACAGGCACAGCCCCGCAGGATTGGGGCGGCCGGCGGCCGGCGAAAGGCGGCGGAAGTTGCGGGGCAGTTGCCCAATATGCCCGGCCAGAGGCCAGAGGAGAAGGCAGAGGAGAGGCCAGAGGACGGCGGCGGCGAGCCGGCTTCGCGACGCCGAGACACGACGGGCCCAGGTGGCTGCATAGCCAATAAGGTGGGGGCTGGCGCCGCCCGAGCGAGCGACGCCATGAGCAGGACTACATGAAGGCCAAGCGGGGAACCCGGCCTAATTTACTTACTTTTACCTGCCTTACTAGAGAAGGCAGGTAACCACATTACCAAACGACTACTGCGCTTCGAGCTGGCTCAGGGCGTCGGAAGCCGCCTTGGACATGTCGGGCCCGCCGCGCCCGCCGAGCTGCTGGAAGCGCTTGAGCCAGTCCATGGCGTTCTTCTTGTCGTCCATCGCCTTATAGGTCATGCCCAGGTTGTAGACGGCCATGAACATGTCGTCCTTGAGCTCGTAGGCGCGCCGGTACTCTTTGACCGCCTCGTCGTACTGCTTGGTCTTCTGCAGCGCCACCCCGAGCCCGTAGTGGGCGTCGGCGTCACCGTCGTTGGCGAGCACCGCGTTCTGGAAGACCTGCGCCGCTTCCTTGTCGTAGTCGAAGTCCAGGTACAGGTTGCCCAGGCGAATGTACGGCGGGATGAAGCGGGGGTTTACCTCGATGGCCTTGCGGAACGAGGCGTCGGCTTCCTTGAACTTCTCCATCAGCTCGAGCGACATGCCGAGGCGGAAGTGTGCCTTGTAGGCCTTGGGCTCCAGCTTGATCGTCTGCTCGAACTCGGCCCGCGCCTGCTCGAACTTCTTGCTGTCGAGGTAGGCGCTGGCGAGCTCGTAGTGGTAGCTCGGGTTATCCGAGGCGTACTTCACCGCGTTCTCGAACGCCCCGGCGGCCTCGGCGGGCTTTTTCTGATCTTTATAGATGATGCCGAGATTGTAGTAGGCCTGATCGTTCGATGCATCGAGCGAGATGGCCTGCTGCAGCTGGCTGATGGCGCGATCGAAGAGCTTCTGGCGCCCGGCCTCGACGCCCTGGTTCATGGCCTCGATCGACTTGTTGCGCTCCTGGTTGCAGCCGCCAAGGAGTAGCAGACAAAACGCCCACCGCTTCAGGTTGTGCATGAACATCCTCTTCTTAATGCTTGTCCAGCGATCTGTTGTGCGTGCGGTCTTATCGCGACGGCCAGGCGCCGCCCAGCCGTCGCCGATTCATCCTGCACCTACTGCTCGCAGGCCGCGATCGCCTTCAGATCGCTTCCCCTGGGGCTCTTGGGCGATCGCTTACTGATCGATCCCAGCAGATTTCAGCACGAACGGGTAGGTGACTACAACAATACCGCCACCTTGAGGTTTGGGGAACTCCCACCGCCGCACCGCCGCAGCGATGCACTGCTCGGTCGGCACGTTGTTCATCGTGGAAGATTGTACCAGGGAGGCGAGCACCGAGCCCTGCGCCGAGATCGTAAACTGCACCATGACGCGGCCCATGAGGTTCGGGCTCTTGACGAGCTCGCGCTCGTAGCAGAACTTCACTTCGTTTATGTGGCGGCGGATGATGCGGCGGATGATC
>DAOMZC010000222.1:2833-8335 GCA_035437965.1 Pseudomonadota bacterium | reverse complement strand
CCAGAGCGAGGGCTCGTGGGAGATCTTCCTTGCCTTCTGCCTGATCGGGGCGCTGATTACCGCCGTGCCCACAGCCGCCCACTGGGTGATGCCGAGCGGGCCCGCCGTGGCCTGGCTGCTCGCGGTGGGAGTCTCTTCGGTGACGGCGCAGATCCTGATGACGCACGCCCTGCGCGACGTGCCAGCGCTGCACGCCGGCCTGATCCTGCAGCTGACGCCGATCGCGACCTTTGCGATCGGCGTCAGCCTCCTCCACGAGCGCCCGGCCACCCTGGGCTTCGTCGGCGCCGCCGTCACCATTGTCGGGGTCACCTGGGGCGTGCGAGCCCAGACGAGCAGCCGAGCGCCGCGCCGGTGACGCCCGGCAGCGGCCAATTCCTTTCAATTACCGCCAGTTATCGCCAATTCCCGCCGTAACGAGCCGAAAGCGCCGCCAATCGGGCGAAAGGAGCGTGAAAGTCCGACCGGTAGGGCAAAATTGAGTTCGAGGCGACCCTTACCCTAGGGTACAATTTAAAGTTGTGATCTTTCCTAGTGGATGGTCCTCGAACCTGTGGGGCGACCCGAGGGACTGCCCGCGGAGATGGCGATGCAAGCTCCTTTGACCAACCTGCTCGGGCAGCAGATCGGCAACTACCGCATCACGCGCGAGCTCGGGCGTGGCGGGATGGGCGTAGTGTACGAGGCGATCCACAACGCGATCGGCTATCGCGCGGCGGTCAAGGTGCTGGGGGCCAAGATCGCCACCGATCCCAAGCACAAGGTCTACGTCTCGCGCTTCCTCGACGAGGCGCGCGCCGTGAACCTCATCCAGCATCCGGGCGTCGTGCGCATCTTTGACATGGGCGAGACCGCCGACGGCACGCTGTTCATCCTCATGGAATTTTTGGAGGGGCAGACGCTGCACGCGCGGATCCTTGCGGCGCGCGAGGGGCGTGGTCCTCGCCTGTCGCTGTTGCAGGCGATGCGCGTCATCCGCCAGATCGCCCAGGCGATGACCGCGGCGCACGACAAGGGGATCCTGCACCGCGATCTGAAGCCCGACAACGTGGTGCTGATACCCGACGATGAGGTGCCGGGCAAGGAGCGGGTGAAGATCCTCGACTTCGGGCTGGCCCGCTTCCTCGACTCGCCCGAGCGGCGCACCACCGCCGGGGTGGCGCTCGGCACGCCTACCTATATGTCGCCCGAGCAGTGCATGGGCGATGAGCTCGACGGCAAGAGCGACGTCTACACGCTCGGCGTCATCCTCTACGAGCTGCTCGCCGACCAGGTCCCGTTCCCCGGCGACGAGATGGGCAAGGTGATGCGCCAGCACGTCGACCAGGAGCCGCGGCCGGTGCGCGAGCGCAACCCCCAGATCTCGGTCGAGGTCGCGGCGCTGGTGCACTTGATGCTGGAGAAGCGCCGCGACCAGCGCCCGGATATGCGCCAAGTCGTGCAGCGCATCGAGGAACTTGAGAGCTCGGGCAAGCTCGGACCGACCGGCCTGCCCGGCAGCAGCCCGGCCCCGCGCGTCGCCGAGGCGCCGACCGTGACCACGCCGATCCAGCGGCGGCCGGCGGCGCCGGCGACCGAGGTCGTGCGCGCGGTCAGCCGACCCAAGGTAAAGCCGCAGCTGCTGGCGGCGCTGGTCGGTGTCGGGCTGGTGGCCGGCCTCGGGCTCGGCCTCGGGCTCGGCTCGATGCGCGCCGCCAAGGCGCCGGTGTGCCCGCCCGCCAAGCCGTGCCCCGAGCTCGTCTGCCCGCCGAGCCTGGCGACGCCGCCACCCGCCGCCGCCGCCGACCCCGGTGGCGAGGCGGGCGATCCGGCCGGGCCGAGCAAGAAGAAGCCCAAGGCCAAGAAGGCGGACGGCAGCCGTCCCGCCCCGCACAAAAAGTCGCGTTAGATCATCCCCTTCGCTCGCGACTCTCAGCTCCGCAGCTGTTCCTTCAATACCCAAACATGTACCTCTGAGACGACTCCCTCCGCTGCAAAGGAAGGAGCCGCCGCGGCGCCAGCGGCGTTGGGGTCCGCAGTCCGCGTCAGGTTCCCAAAAGGTTCCCAAAATCGTGCAAGTGAGCGCCGAGCCTGCGCTTTTCCCGGCTCCCTCCCGGCGTGCGAAAAAACAATTCACCGCGCGGAACCTTTGGGATGAGCCGCTGTCACTAGTACGTTGCCGGCGCGCTGCTGAATCGCCGGCCCGGGATTAGAAACTCTCGTCGGCCCACGGAGCTCCCACCGAGCTCCGGAGGCCCCGACGGTGCAGCCGGCCCCGCTGGCTAGCAGGACACCTGGGTGGTCCTGCGCATAGGAGGGAATTATGTCCACGACTGTCAAGACGACTCTGCCGCGCCCCGTTACTACTTCCGAAGTCCCCGCCCACGTCGCCGAGCAGGTTGAGGTGCGCGACGGCGCGCACGCCATCGAGGTCTCGGCGCTGTTCGAGGACGCAGTCCAGGAGGTGCGCCACCTCGACAACCCCGCGGGCGGCAAGACCAGCGCCCTGACCCGGGGCGTGCTCGGCTCGGCGGCGGCTTCGCTGGCCGGGGTGTTCATGCTCTTTACCTCGAGCTACGTGCAGGTCGGCAAGGAGAAGGCCGCCATCGAGCGCGGTGAGCTCCCCGCCGCCAGCGCCACTCCCGCCGGCGGGCGGGCGACCGACTACGGCGCCGCCGGGCTGCTCACCTTCGGGGCCTCGGCGCTCCTGTACGGACTGTGGCGGCGCCAGAGCGAGTGCAAGGACAACGAGTTCTCGATCGGCGCCGACGCCCAGGCGACCTTCAAGACCGCGGCCGACGGCCTGCCGAGCGCGCGCTTTCCCCTGGTCCGCTCGACCGGCACCGACTACGAGCTGCTGTTCACCAGCGCCATGCGCGGCGATGTGACGATGGAAGGCAAGACGATCAGCCTGGCCGACTGGACCGCGGCCGGCCGGGCGCGCCCCTCGGAGGTAATCAGCGGCGCGCTGGCGACGACGATTCCGCAGGGCGCGCGGTTCGCTCTGGAGCATGGGAACAGCACGTTCCTGGTGAACTCGGTCGCGCGGCCGCGTCAGTATCCGGTGCCGCTGCGCCTGGACTGGCAGAAGCAGTCCTATACCGCCGCGGTGCTGGCGGGGGCGGGGCTGTTCATGGGACTGATGTTCTCGGTGCCGCCGGATCCGCGGTCGCTCGCCATTGACTCGTTCCTCAACGAGCACATCGCGCGCATCCAGATCACCCCGCCGGCTCCGCCCGAAGAGAAGCCGACCTGGCTGGATGCCCAGAAGCAGGCCGAGAGCTCGGGCGGCAAGGCGCACAAGGGTCCCTCGGGCAAGATGGGCAGCGAGACCGCGCCCAAGCAGGAGCGCCGCTACCAGGTCAAGGGTCCCAAGGACAACCCCAACCCCACGATCGCCCGCCAGATCGCGGTGGACCAGGCCAGTCGGATGGGCGTCATCGGCGTCCTGTCGAGCGCACGCAGCGCCGCGCTGAGCTCGGTGTTCAGCAACTCTTCGGGCCTCGGCCGCGACGCCACCGACGCGATCGGCAACCTGAACGCCATCGGGGCCGGGGACGCCTACGGAGCGGGCGGCATGGGACTGGTCGGCTCGCGGGTCGGCGGCGGCGGGACCGGCGAGAACACCATCGGCCTCGGCCGGCTCCCCGGACTCGGGCACGGCCCCGGCGACCATGACTACGGCCGCGGGGTCGGTCCCAAGCTGACCAAGCACACCATCGAGGGCCCGGTGGTCGGCGTCGGCCCGGCCACGGTCATCGGCTCGCTCGACAAGGAGGTCATCCGCCGGGTCATCCGCAGCCACATGAACCAGGTGAAGTTCTGCTACGAGAGCGAGCTTACCCGCAACCAGAAGCTGGAGGGCCGCGTCCAGATCCAGTTCATCATCGGCACGACCGGCACCGTGATGAGCAGCGTCGTCCAGGCCTCGACGCTCGGCAGCATCCAGGCCGAGTCGTGCATCGCCAGCGCGGTGCGCCGCTGGGACTTCCCCAAGCCGCAGAACGGCATCGTCTCGGTCTCCTATCCCTTCGTCCTCAAGACCGCCGGCGAATAGTCCTACTGCGACAGCGGCAGCGAGATGCGCGGCCGCTGCCGGCTCGCCTGCAGCCGCCGCTGCCACCGCGCCCACGGCGACCACCTCCGCCACAGCCCCCGCAGTGCAAACAGCAAAAGCTCCAGCCTGGTCATTACCGCAAACCGCGCCAGCTCACAGCCCGTACATGCCCGCGGAATCGCCCCCTGCAAGAGCTCCTGCCGAAGCGCCTCCCGCCGCGCGAGCAGCTCGGCGGGGGAGTCGACCCCGAAGCGGCCGAGGGCAAACTGCGCGGTGTCCTTTATCATGCAGCAGCCGGTCGCCACTCCCTTGTTGTTCACGTACAGTCCGGACTCCAGCCAGGGGCAGCGCCGCGAGCCGGGGCGGAAGCCCGCCATCAGCTCGTCGAAGAAGCCGTGGACGCCGGTGGCCTTCTTCTCGCGCTGGATCTTCTTGATGTCCCGGTGGGCGTAAAACTGGATCCACAGATCATTTACTTCGCCGTCCGAGAGCAGCTGCTGGCTGAGCGCCGCCGGGTAGTTCTGTACGTAGCCCGGCATGCTCTGCAGCGGCTGTAACGTGATGCCACCGTCGAGGCCCAGCTTGCGGTAAAGCGCCAGGATGCCGCCCAGGTGATCCTGGGTGTCCTTGAGCACCGTGATCGAGAAAGCGACCACCGGCTTACGCAGCCCGCGCGCCCGCCGCGCCGCCATCAGCTCCTCGACCCCGCGCACGACCTTCTCCAGCTTGCCGCCGCGGATGTGGCGGAACGTCACCGGGTCGGCAGACTCCAGCGAGATCGAGATCTTCTCGATGCCGAGCTCGAGGATCTGCGCGATCGCCGCGCTGGTCAGGTAGCTGCCGTTGCTGATGAGCGACACTCGCACGCCGCGGGCGCGCGCCGCGGCGACCATTTCGAAAAAGCGCGGGTGCATGAGCGACTCGCCCTCGCCCTGCAGCTCCAGGTGCTGCAGCTCCGGGGCGGCGGCCAGGATCTGCTCGAATTGCGCGAACTCCAGGTCCGACTGCTCCATGTAGCGTCCGCAGCAGAAGCTGCAGGTGAAGTTGCAGCGCGTCGTCGGCTCGATCTGGATGTGCGTCAGGGCGGTCATCGTGCGCGCAGAATAGCGGCTCCTTGTCACCGCGGCACCAGATTTTGCCCGCCGCCGCCGGCCAGCCCGCAAGGATCGGCCAAAAGGGCGCAAGGATCGGCCAAAAGGGCGCAAGGATCGGCCAAAAGGCTGCAAGGATCGGCCAAAAGGCTGCAAGGATCGGCCAAGAGACTGCAAGGATCAGCCAGAAGGCTGCAAGGAGCAGTCACGAGGGCTGAAAGGATCAGCCAAGAAACTGCAAGGAGCAGTCACGAGGCTGCAAGGAGCCGTCAAGTAAGCTGAAAGGATCAGTTGCGAGGCTGCAAGGAGCAGTCACGAGGCTGCAAGGAGCAGTCACGAGGCTGCAAGGAGCCGTCAAGTAAGCTGAAAGGATCA
>DAOMZC010000222.1:0-2733 GCA_035437965.1 Pseudomonadota bacterium | reverse complement strand
GTCGCGAGGCTGCAAGGAGCAGTCGCGAGGCTGAAAGGATCAGTTGCGAGGCTGAAAGGATCAGTCGTGAGGCTGCAAGGATCAGTCACGAGGCTGCAAGGAGCAGTCACGAAGCTGCAGGGATCGGCCAAAAGGCTGCGAGGATCGCAAGTTTGCGCGAGCAGCGGCCAGGTGGAGTGAGCGTGCGCTTCTGCTCGGCTGTGCGACATCGCATTGGACGCGACGAGGGACGCGTCGGCCGCATGCGCGGAGGTTCGCCGGCCGATGCGGCGCTCGGCGGCGACGCTCAGGGCGGCAGACACCGCGCTTTGAGCCGAGCGCGGAAGGCCGGGCGCTGCCGGTAGCCGCGTCCTGGCATCGAGCTTGCTTTGCATCGGCGCGCCAAACCCTCGTACCACGGAGGACTCCGTACTACTCATGAAGACCCCTCAGGTTCCCTCAGCTACTTCTATATCCGAGTCTGGTTCCGCCGAGCTGTCCGCTGCCCCGCGGGCCGGCGCCGCGTCCGCGCTGGACGGTGGGGTCGGCATCGACGCCATCGCCTTCGCCGTCCCGCGCAGCTACCTCGAGCTGTCCGATCTGGCGGCGGTGCGCGGCGTCGCCCCGGCCAAGTACACAAGCGGCCTGGGAACGCTGCAGATGGCCATCGCCGGTCCCGAGGAAGACCCGGTCACCCTGGCCACCGAGGCGGCACGCCGCCTGCTCCGCACCTCCGGTCGCAGCGCCGACGAGATCGGCCTGTGCATCGTCGGCACCGAGACTGCGGTGGATCACTCAAAGCCGATCGCGTCGTACCTCCATGGGCTCCTCGGCCTGCCGCGCACCTGCCGCGTGTTCGAGACCAAGCACGCCTGCTTCGGCGGCACTGCCGGCCTCCTCAACGCGGTCGACTGGATTGCCTCCGGCTCGGCGCGTGGTCGCTCGGCCCTCATCGTCTGCACCGACATCGCCCGTTACTCGCTCGGCTCCGCCGGCGAGCCGACCCAGGGCGCCGGCGCCGTGGCCATGCTGGTGAGCGCCCGCCCCCGCCTCATCGAGCTCGAGGTCGGAGTGAGCGGCAGCTACGCCCAGGACGTGCACGACTTCTGGCGCCCGCTGCATCGCAAGGACGCCCTGGTCGACGGCCACTTCTCGGTCCAGTGCTACCTCGACGCCCTGGCCGGGGCCTACGGTGAGTGGCGCGCCCTCACCAGCAACCACGAACCCCTGGCGCGCACCTGCTACCACGTCCCCTACGGCAAGCTGGCCCGCAAGGCCCACCAGCTGCGCTGCCAGCTCGACGGTCGCGATGAAGCCGCGCTGCCCGGACCCGGCAGCTTCGCCGTCGAGGTCGAGCCATCTCTAAACCTGCCGGCGCAGGTCGGCAACATCTACACCGGCTCGCTGTACCTGGCCCTCCTGTCGCTGCTCCACGCCGAGGCGCGGCAGCTCGAGAACCAGCGCATTGGCCTTTTCAGCTACGGCTCGGGCTGCGCCGCCGAGTTCTTCGCCGGCCGCGTCCGCCCTGGCGCCGCCGACCTGATCGCCGCCATGGACGTCGCCGCCCCCCTGCGCGACCGCCACCGCCTGACCATCGCCGAGTACGAGCAGCTGCGCGAAAACGACGTCCACGGTGATCAACGCCCCGCTTCCCACGACAGCGTGCTCCCTGGCGGCGCCCAGGCTCTGGAAAAGGAGCGCCAGGCCCGCTACTGCGGCATCGACGTACAAGAGCGCCGCGTCTACTCACTCCAGTAAGCACCTGCGGCCTCCCGAATCCCCAGCCGCCCTCCGGCCCGACTCCCAAAAACAGGAAGACTCCCACGCGCAGCTCGTCGCAAGCTGAAGCCACGGCGGATGCGCTACAATAAACGATGCTCGAGTCAGCGGCTGACGGGAGAGGCCCTTGCTGAAAGTCTTTGAGCGGCTCATCGACATCGCCGAGAAGCGGCTTGGGGCGCGCGTGTTTCTGGAGCTGCTCTTGATCTTGGGGCTCCTCGGGCTGGCGCTGATGCTGGCCCGGGCGACCATCTCAAGGGCGGAGGTGCTCGCTGTCGCCGGCTGTCTGGTGGTTGCGGCCTGGTATCTGTGGCTGGCATACCTCCGCAAGCGGAGCCGCGCGGCCAGCCTGGCATCGCTGACGCTGGCGGTGACGCTCACGGCCGCCGTGCCGGCCGGGGTGTGGCTGGTCGTGATGGCGCCGGTGCGCAAGGCGCGGATGCTGCTGCACAGCGCCGCTGCGGCAGCGCGTGACAACCTCCTAGCCGATGCCACGCCGAGGTTGACCGATGCGCTGGCTCTGGCTCGCGACACGCATGACAAGGAGCTCGAAGCGGAGTGCGCCTGCGCGCTCGGCGAGACGCAGCTCGGTCTGGGCCGGCTCAAGGAGGCCGTCGCGCTGCTCAAGACCTGCACCTCGCTGGCGGCGGAGCGCTCGCTGCCGTTACTGGAGTCGCGCGGGCTGCTTGGTCTGTCGCGCGTAGAGATCCTGTCGGGCAGCTTTGGTGTGGCGCTCTTGCATGCGGAGCAGGTGCGCGATCGCGCCAGTGCCGCGCATGACGAAGCGGTGCTGGCACAGGCGCAGCTGTTGCTGGGCCAGGTTGCTATAGCGACCGGCGATCCAGATGCAGCACGCCGCCTTTATGAAGCCGCGTGTGCGGACTCGGTGACAGCCACTCGACCAGTTCCGCCATGCCTCCGATGTCGCTGACGGCGAGCGGCGTGCGCGCGGCGAGCGCCTCGAGGATCACGAGC
>DAOMZC010000221.1:0-8335 GCA_035437965.1 Pseudomonadota bacterium | reverse complement strand
GTCGAGCTTGTTGATGAACTTCACCGCGACAGGGCGGTCGAGCACCGTGTCATGGGCCAGATAGACGGTCCCCATCGCTCCCTGCCCGAGGGGGCGCAGCAGCCGATACTCATCGAGCTCGATCGGCACCCCGGCGAGCGGCGGCCGCCCCGCCGGCTCCGCGGGCGCGGCATCGCCCGGGTCGGCGCCGGCACCTTCATCGGGGTTGAGGTCGGCGCCGGCGAGCTCGGCGACCAGGGTCCGGCACAGCCCGCAGCCGTCCATGTGCTCGTGCAGCCCGGCGAGCTCCGCGGGGGAACACAGCCCCTCGGCGAAGGCGACCAGCAGTTCCTCGGGCGGGCAGGGCGAGCTCACTTTCGCGTCCGCTCCACTCTCTTTGTTCTATCCCGATCGAGCCCGGGCGCGGCGGAAAATTTTTTTCGATTAATTGCGCGACCGATCGCGGCGGCCCGCGTCCTAAAGGTAACGAACGAAAAAACTAACGAAAAACCAAACGGAAAACCGAACGAAAAAAGGAGCACGACAATGTTCAATCCTTCTTTGGCTGAAGCGTTTCACGAAGGTGGCTGGCCGATGTTTCCCATCCTCATCGTGGGAATCCTGCTCATCATCGCGGCCGGACGCTACGCCATGCAGCCCGATGCGCGGCAGCTCCTGGTCGTAAAGAGCCTCGGCAAGGTCAACCTCGCCTTCGGCTTCCTCGGCAGCGTGCTCGGGATGATTCACTGCCTGGGGGCGATGGGCCAGGTGCCGACCGACAAGGTGCTTACGATCACTCTTCTTGGACTTGGGGAGTCCATCAATAACCTCGCCCTCGCCCTTATCCTCGGCATCCTCGCCGGTCTGGTCGCCACCGTCGGCGCCCTGCGCGCCACCGACCAGCCGTCCGCCGCCAAGTAGCTGCCCAGTAACTGCCCAGTAACTGCCCAGTAGCCGCCAAAAGACCCCCGCCGCTGACCCCCGCCTACCGCCCCCTACAGGGCTCGACGCGCCGCCTATCGCCGTGATATCCTTTCGCTGCGACCCTATCGACGCCGGGTTGCAGCCAAGGGGCCCCCTCTCATGCCTGAGATCAACACGAGCAGCTGGCAGCCGATCGGCGAGACGTCGAACATCCGCTACTACGAAATCGAGCCCCAGATCATCGCCGCCGTACCCCACCAGGGCTCCTCCGACACCGGAGCCACCGCCCGCGAGAACGTCGAGTTCCAGATGGAGTACCTGCGGACGCACGGGCAGGCGGGGGTGGTGGTCGTCTTCTTCGATCGCATGACCGGCCAGGACAGCGAGGCGCGGCGGCTGTACGGCAACCTGCCGGATCTGAAGGTGCTGCGCGGCTCGGCGCTGGTCGGCGGGACGATGCTCGGGCGCGCCATCGGGACGTTCTTCCTCGGCGTCGCCCGGCCGCGGATCCCGGTGCAGCTTTTCTCTTCGGTGGAAGAAGCGGTAGCGTGGGCGCGGTCGCTTAACGGGGCGGCGGCAGGCTCCGCCAAGGAGAGTCCGGCGTGAGGCAAATCGACACCGCCGACTGGAAGAAGGTCGGCTCCATCGGCAACGCCGAGATGTATGAGATCGCGCCCGACATCCTGGGCATCGTCCCGCACCTCAACTGCATCGACACCGAGGCGACCGCCCGGCAGAGCCTGGCCTTCCAGGACGAGCACTGGCGCCGCCGTGGTCAGCGCGGCGCCGCGGTCGTCTTCATGGATCCGATCATCGATCAGGACAGCGGCGCCCGCAGCGTCTACGCCAACGAGACCGGCGAGTCCCTCAGCACCTGCTACGCCCTGGTCGGGGAGACGTTCTTCGGCTTCGCCGTCTCGGCGGTCTTCACCGGCCTGTCCAAGCCGGGAATTCCCACCCAGGTCTTCCGCTGCCTGGAGGACGCGCTTCCCTTTATCACCAAGATGAATCGGGAGCGCGGCGGCGCGCGCTGACGGCGATGAGCAAGCACAGCCTGGACGGCGCCATCGCCGACGAACTCATCGAAGCGTTCCTGCGCCTGGCGCGCGGCGATTTCTCGGTCCGCCTCAAGCGCAACAACCGGCGCGACACCGCCGACACCCTGGCGTTCTTCGTGAACCTCATCGCCGAGGAGCTGCAGCGGCTGCTCACCGAGCGCGATCGCTCCCACCTCGAGCTCGAGCAGCACGTGCGCGAGCTAAGTGAGTCCTTCCTGGCCCTGGCCGGAGGCAACTACGAGGTGCGCGCCAAGCGCAGCGGCAACGGCGATGCGATCGATGTCCTGTCCTTCCTATTTAATAATACAGCCGAGGAGATCGGCGACGCGGTGGCCGAGCTGGAGCGCCGCCGCTCGGTCCTTGAGGCGATCCTCGAGTCGATGATCGACGGCGTCCTGCTGCTGGACACCCAGGGTCTCATCAAGCGCCGCAACGCCGCGATCAGCCGCCTGCTCGGCTATCCCGGCGACTCCCTCATCGGCCGCTGGATCGGCGAGCTCCTCGACCCGCGCGAGGCCGACTTCGCCGCCCGGCTGGCCGCCGAGGTCCAGCGCGAGCCGTTCCGCGACCGCAGCACCGAGTTCCGCCCCGCCAGCGGCCAGACCTTCGCCATGGCGGTGAGCGGCTCGACGTACAGAGACGCCAAGGGAGTCTTCTCCGGAATCGTCCTGGTCATCCGCGATGATCGGCAGCTGCGCCAGGCGCAGGCCCAGCTGCAGATGACCGACCGCATGGCCGCCGTCGGCACCGTCGCCGCCGGTGTGGCCCACGAGATCAACAATCCGCTCGCCTACGTAATGTCCAACCTCGACTACGTAGTCGAGGAGCTTGTCGAGTCGGCGGAGGACGGTGAGCTCGACGGCGAGCGGCGCGAGGAGATCATGCGCGCCCTCAAGGCGGCGCAGCGCGGCGCCGATCGGGTGCGCCAGATCGTCGGCGACCTCAAGACCTTCTCGCGCGTCGATCGCGACACCGTGCGGCGCATCGATCTGCACAAGCTCGTCGACTCTTCGGTGGCGATGCTGAAGAACGAGCTCCGCCACCACGCCCACCTGGTCAAGGAGTACGGGGAGACCCCCGCCGTGGAGGCCAATGAGGCGCGCCTGGGCCAGGTGTTCCTCAACCTCATCCAGAACGCCGCGCAGGCGATTCCCGAAGGCCACGCCGACCGCAACCAGATCCGCCTCATCACCACCACGCTTGCCTCCGGGGAGGCGTGCGTCGAGATCCGCGACTCCGGCTGCGGCATTCCGCCCGAGAACCTGCACCGCATCTTCGACGCCTTCTTTACCACCAAGCCGATCGGCGTCGGCACCGGACTGGGGCTCTCGATCTGCCACCAGATCGTCACCTCGCTCGGCGGTCGCATCGAGGTCGAGAGCCAGCTCGGCGTCGGCTCGGTGTTCCGGGTCATCCTGCCGGCGGCGCGGCGCGACAGCGAAGACGGCGCCTCGCCCGTCCCGCGGGCCCCGGTGGCCTCGCGGCGGTTCCGCATCCTGGTCCTGGACGACGAGGTCGAGGTCGGCGAGGCGGTGCGGCGCATCCTCGGCAAGGAGCACGAGGTGGATCTGGCGACCCGCGGCAGCGTTGCGCTAGAGCTCATCGGCCAGCGCAGCTACGATCTGGTGCTCTGCGATCTGCTCATGCCCGAGATGACCGGCATGGAGTTCTACGAGCGCGTCGCCGAGCAGCGGCCCGAGCTGCTCGGGCGCATCGTGGTGATGACCGGCGGCGCCTTCAGCCCCGGCGCCCGCTCGTTCCTCGACCGCATCGCCAACGTCCGCATCGAGAAGCCGTTTGACAACCGGATGCTCCGCGAGCTTGTAGCGACAGTCGCCGCCGAGCGCGCCCGAACCCGCTAGCAGGAGGCCGACCCATGACAGAGCCCGTCAACCTCGGCGCGACCGTTCCTCCCGGGGGCGCGACCGTTCCTCCTGGGGGCGCGATCGTCCCTCCTGGGGGCGCGTCCGTCTCTCCGGGAGGAGCGACCGTTCCTCTCGGGGGAGCGACCGTTCCTCCCGGGGGAGCGACCGTTCCTCCCGGGGGCGTGACCGTTCCTCCTGGGGGCGTGACCGTTCCTCCCAGGGGCGCGACTGGTTCTCCCGGAATCGCGACCGTTCCTCCCGGAGGCGCGACCGTCCTCACTTCGGGCGCGACCGTCCTCACTCCGGGTGCGACCGTCCTTACTTCGGGCGCGACCGTCCCTGCCGCGGACGCGCCCGTGGGGCCGCTGGCGCAGCTGCCGGTCTGTGACATCGTCGATCTGTTGCTGTTGGCGCTCGTCCGCCACAAGGCCAGCGCCGTGACCATCGAGCCGGCGGGCAACGGGCACGCCATCCGCTACGAGCGCGGCACCAGCACCGTCACCCTGGAAACCCTGACGCCGGAGCGCGGCGACGCGGTGGTGATGCGCCTGGCCATCGTCTTCGGCATCGCGGTCGGCTCCTCGGAAGAGCAGATCGGCCGCCTGCGCATCCGCGGCCGCCGCCGGGGCAGCGATCCCGACCTGCCGGCGCCGCCCGCCACCGAGATCCTGGTGGCGATAAGACCGACGGCCAGCGGCCTGTCGGCCGAGCTGCACCGGTTCGCCGGCCCCGAGGACCAGGTGCCCGGCGGCGAGCTCGTGCCGGTAGCCAGCGACAGCGGACCCGAGGACAACCGCCGCATCGGCCCGTACCGCATCTCCACCGAGCTCGGGCGCGGCAGCATGGGCATCGTCTACCGGGCCGAGCACCTGGTCCTGCAGAAGGCGGTCGCGATCAAGATCCTCCACCCCGGCATGGCCGGCGATCCCGAGGCCGCGGCCCGCTTCATCATGGAAGCGCGCGCCGCCTGCCGCGCCCGCCACCCCGGCATCGTCGACGTGACCGACTTTGGCCGCCTGCCCGGCGGCCGCGCCTTCCTGGTCATGGAGCTGGTCGAGGGCCCCACCCTCGAGGTCGTGCTCCAGTCCGGCCCGCTCGCCCCGGCGCGCGCGATCCGCATCGCCGCCGCGGTCGCCGAAGCGCTGCGCGCCGCCAGCGCCCACTGTGTAGTCCACCGCGAACTATCGTCCCCCAAATCAGCGACGGAAGAATTAAGCAAATCGCCGCCCGGGAACGCGCCTGGAAGCGACCCGCCGAGGCTGGGAAGGTCATTTCAAATTGAAAAGCCCGTGGTTGGCCCGCCGGATCGACATTTGCCAGGATCACCGAGCCTGGTCTTCAGACTCGGGCGCGCGGCGCCGGTGAAATACGTCTGCCCACCGGCCTGACTCGAGCGGGGCCGCCGCAACCACGCCTCCCGAGCAGACCGGGAGGTGCTTGGCCGGTTCTACCAGCCGATCGGGCCGCGCTGGATCGCCAGCTTGATTTTGAAAAGACCCATCCAGCACCACCAGCACGCGTGTTCTCACTGGCGCGGATTGATCAAGTGCGGCGGGCAGGCGTGTTTGAGCGGGCGAATGAAGAGCGGGCGCAGCGGGGAGCCGTGATAGCGAGTAGGGGCTTGACTGCCGGGCCATGGGGCCATAGCGTCCGTTTGGAGGAGATGCAAAACATGGCATGTGCCCCAGCGTCTCGAAGTTATAGCTGGAAACGAATCCTTCACAGCCTTCCAATCAGAGTATGGTTGCTAGGACTACTTAGTCTTTCGGGGTGTTTTCAGGGCTCTCGGGTTCGAGAAGATAACAGTATTACATCCTTATCGAAAATAAAACCTATTGATGTTGACGCATCTATTACTGAGCATATTGGCCGGGAAGCCCTGGAAAAAATTGGCTATAATGAGATTATCAAATTATCAGAAAGAGCTGGCTTTGTTGAATATAAGTCGAATCTGCATATCCAATTGATTAGTTATGAGTCAGCAGTCGCAACTGGTTTCACTTCAGTATTCTCACGTTACGCGCTTGCCGCAGCCGTCACCTCGCAGGCAGATTCTCCACTTCCTGGCCCAGCAGATCTTGCGGCTTTAGGTGTTGTCGTCATCGGTCTGATCGATGCTGGCTTGCTAGATGGTTATCTATTGAATACTACTGGTGCATGGCTTGCCAGCACGAGCGGCAAGCCCTTGATGTCAAAGGCAAGCACTAATGAAGCTAGAGGGATTGGCGGCACGACCAAAGTGTCCGGGTCAGCAAATGCCGGAGGAGGCAGTGCCATCGCAGATGAATCAGCGGGTACAGCTGGTACTACCGGTGCAGAGGGTGGCACCGTGCCGGCTGGTCGCACGCTCTCTGCGGAGGAAGCGGCGGTCGCTAGCCAGCTAGTTGCCGAAGGCCATACTGTCGAGGCGCTCGCGGAGTCGAGCGTTCGCACGGCAGATTTCCTCATTGACGGCGTGCGTACCGAGTTAAAGAGTATCTCGAATATCACTTCCTCGGATCCGTCGGGCGCTTTGGCGAGACGAATACTCGATGGTGCAGGTCAGGCGCCAAACATAATCACAGACTTGCGGCGACAGGCGGGGATGACGGAGGAGCTTGCGCAACGCGCGGTGCGCAGGGCGTTTGGTGTCGATCGAGCCGGGCGTGTACAAAGTGTCCGTTTAATCGGGCAAGGCTTCGATGTCACTGTATCTCGCGTCGCAAGCCTTCCACCAGCTGGTCTCTAACGATCAATGAACAGGTCGATAGATATCGGGGGCTCCTGATGGCCGAATCCAAAGATATTGCCGAGGAAATAGCCTATCGCATCCAGGCGGACGCGGGATACTTCGGCGGGACTCTGCCCGAAAGAAATGCGATAGGTTGGCGCAGTTATCTCGCGGCCTTACTGGAATGGGACCTGATCTCCATCAGCCAATACGACTCCCTGCGCGAGCGCATTCCGCCGGTTGAAGACGATCCTGCAATCGCCATTCTACGCGGCCGCGACTGACTGGCAGATGAGCTGCCGCAGCCCGAGGCGGCTTAAGTTGCCGGCTCGGTCTTGACCGCCTGCTCGGGGGCGACGACCGGGGTGGCGGGGGCGGCTGCCTTGACGGTGGTGTACTTGCCGAGCGGGACGCTGTTGTCGAAGTGGCCGATCGAGTTGCTGAGCAGCTTGTCGGGCCGGACGAACTTGCCGGCGTCGGTGGTGGCGCGCTCGGGGGCGAGCAGCTCGGCCGGCAGGGTGGCGGGGGCGCCGCCGCTGAGGGTGGCCTCGTGGGCGCTCGGCAGGTTCTTCAGCTGGGTCTTGAGGACGGCGTTGGTGTACTCGCCGCTGTGCTGCTCGATCACGTGCTGGAACGAGGTCGCCTGGTCCGCGATCTCCTGGGCGTGGTCGGTGCCGTTTATCACCCGGCGCGCGTTGTAGTAGTCGGTCTGCTTGTCATTTATGTAGTCGCCGAGCTTGCGCCCGGTGAAGGTCCCCAGGCGCGAGCCCTCGACCGCGATGTGGGCGGCGATCCGCGGGTCGGCGGCGAGCTCGGGGTGGTTCACCAGGTCCACCGCTTCGCCGTTGTGCAGGAAGTTCTCGTCGGCCAGGCGGTCGGTCCAGTCGGTGTAGTTGCGGCGGCCGGTGACCTGCACGAGGCCGCGGCCGTGATACTTGGCCCCGTCCCCCTTGTTGACGTTCCCCAGATCGTCGCGGTGCTTGGACTTGTAGCCGTACTTCTTCTCGAAGTAGGCGCTGCCGCCGAACTCGTTGGGCCAGTTGCCCAGGTGCGACTCGCGGCGGGCGGTGGCCAGCTCGTAGGCGTACTGATTGGGGTTGATGACGCCGGAGGCCGCCGACTCTTCGAGCAGGTGGCCGGCGGTGCTGCGCGCCAGGGGCAGCTCGGGCCGGGTCAGCCCGGAGGCGGTGCCGAGCGCCTGGAGCAGCGGCGCGGTGTCAGGGGTGATGGTCTGCGTCTTGACCTTCTTGGGCTCCGCGAGAGCAGAGGCCGCCGGCCCGTCGGCCAGGTGCGGGAACACGGCCGCCGCGTCGACCGCCGCCGCCGGTTGCGCCGGTACGGTGACGGCGGCGGCCGGCGTGTGCACCGGCGTCGCCTCGGGCACGACGACTTTCTGGGGCTCGAGCGCATGCGCGACTTTTTGAGGCTGAGCAAAGGTAGCCATGGTCTTCACCTGTTTCCCGGTTCTCTCGCAGGAGGCCGGCCAGTCCAAAATCCGTGTGCGATCCTTTTCGGCCGATCGCGAGCCCGAGTTGCGACGCGGAGCCGCTTATCTGCAGCTTATCCGGTTTGATAGACAGCTCGGAGCTCGGAGGGTCGGGCATCTGTTCCCGCGGCCGGCAGCGGTCGACGGGCCGCTCGGAGCGCAACGCCCGGCAGCGGTTCCGGCGGCGCGGCGACGAAGAACGCATCCCAGGGAACGGCGCCGCGCCGCCTGCCGTCGGCACGGTAGTTCACCGCGGCCTGTTCGCCTTGTCGCCCCGGCCGCCCGCCGATTTCCACCCGGCCGCGCCCCCGTT
>DAOMZC010000220.1:0-8426 GCA_035437965.1 Pseudomonadota bacterium | reverse complement strand
GCGGGCCGGGGCGGACGGCCGGCGCGGGGCTCGTCTCGCTGGTCGGGGCCGGGCCCGGGGACCCGGAGCTTTTGACGGTGCGGGCGGTGCGGCGGCTGCGCGAAGCGGACGTCGTCCTTTATGACGCCCTGGTCGATGAGCGGGTGCTGGCCGAGGCGACCCGGGCGCGCTTCGTCGACGTCGGCAAGCGCGCCGGCGGCCGCCAGGTCAGCCAGAGCACGACCGAGCGGCTGCTGGTGCGCCTGGCCCGCCGCGGCCTGCGGGTGGTGCGCCTCAAGGGCGGCGATCCGTTCGTGTTCGGCCGCGGCGGCGAAGAGGCGCTGGCGCTGGCCCGCGCCGGGATCACCTGCGAGGTGGTGCCGGGCCTGTCGAGCGCCCTGGCCGGACCGGCGCTCGGCGGCATCCCGGTGACCCACCGCGGCCGGAGCGCGGCGATCCTGGTGCTGAGCGGCCACGATCTGGGCACCGCCGAGCAGCTGCTGAGCGGGGTGAACCCGGGCAACCTGACGGTGGTGGTGCTGATGGCGCGCGAGCGGCGGGCCGAGCTCGCCCGGCTGCTGCTCGCCCGCGGCTTTGCGGCGACGCTCGGCGCCGCCGTCGTACAGAGCGCCAGCTTGCCGGGTCAGACGGTCTGGAAGGGGACCTTGCTCGAGCTGGCCACGCCCGAGCGGAGCGCGGGGCTGGACCCCGGGGCGGCGTCCCTTTTGGTGATCGGACCGACGGTGGATCTTGCCGAGGAGCTGTGCCGTAGCGAGTCCGTCGCGGCGTAGTCGCCGCGCGGGCGCCGGCGCGAGCTGCTGACCGAGTTTCGCTATAACGGTGGATCTTGCCGAGGAGCTGTGCCGTAGCGAGTCCGTCGCGGCTCAGCCGCCGCGCGGGCGCCGAGCCGGCGCGATCTATTGACCGATTTTCGCTATAGCGGACGTGGTATGAGGACTCGTCAGGGTAGGTCCTGGGCGCGCAGGGCCAGGCCGCTGGCGACCGAGGTCAGCTCGCCGCCGCTGCGCAGGCGCTCGGCGCCGAAGCGGGCGGTGAAGATCTGGCGCACCGCGGGGACCAGCGAGCTGCCGCCGGTGACGAACACCGCGTCGATCTGCTCGGGCGCGATCGCGGTGCTGGCGAGCAGCCGGTCCACCGCCTGGGTGATCGCGGTGAGCTCGGGGGCGATCCAGCGCTCGAACGCGGCGCGGCTCACCTGCTCGTCGAGGACGAGCGGGCCGTCGCGGAAGGTCAGCCGGCTGTACTCGTGCTGCGACAGCTCGACCTTGGCCCGCTCGACCACCTGGTAGAGCCGGTAGCCCAGATCGTTCTCGATGAGGTGGATGAAGGCGGCGATGCGCTCGGGCGCCTCGGCGCCGGCCAGGATGTCGCCGAGGAGCTGCATGGTCTCGCGCGTCTTGAGGAACGACAGGTGGTGCCAGCGCTCAAGGCGGCTGTAAAGCCAGGGCGGCACCGGCATGCGCTTGCCCTGCGTCCGGTAGTGGGTGCCGCGGCCGAGCAGCGGCGCCACCAGGTGGCGCACGATCTTGCTGTCGAATGCGTCGCCGGCGAGGGCCACGCCCTCGGTGCCCAGCATGTCCTTGGGCTGGCGGCCGCGGGCGCGCACGCCGGGGCCGACGCGCATCAGGCAGAAGTCGCTGGTGCCGCCGCCGAAGTCGGCGATGAGGACGAGCTCGTCGCGGGTGAGGCGGCCCTCGTAGTGGTAGGCGGCGGCGACCGGCTCGTACTCGAACTCGATGTTTGCGAAGCCGCCGAGCTGCAGGGCCTGGCGCAGCCGCGCCAGCGGATAGGCGTCTTCGCCGGTGCCGATAGTGTCGTCGGAGTCGTCGCTGTCGTCCTTCGCCGAGCCGACGAAGCGCACCGGCCGCCCGACGACGACGCGCTCGGGCAGGGTCCCGAACTGCGCCAGCGCGCCGCGCCGCAGGTCGCGGGCGATGAGCCCGATCAGCGCCTCCAGCGTGTAGGTCCGGCCGTAGACCCCGGTGGACTTGAACAGGTGGCTGGACAGGTAGCTCTTGAGCGACTGCAGGAGCCGCCCCTGGCCGTCCGCCGCCAGATACTGCTCGATGGCGGCGGGACCGGCGACCGACAGCGGGCGGCGATCGGGCCCGAGCTCGTCGGGATCGAAGTAGAGCACCGAGCGGAAGGTGGGGGTGGTCGCCGCCGCCGCCGGCGGTGGTGCGGCGGACAGCGGCGCCGGCTGCAGCGGGAACTGCGTCAGCACCACGCGCTGCTCCTGGGCGACCGCGATGGCGCTGTTGGTCGTTCCGAAGTCGAGTCCCAGAGCGAGCGACATGGTCGCCCAACATACACCAAGACGGCGGCCAGGTGGCAAAGACCAGCGCCCCCGCGGCCCGCCCTGCTTTGTGCGAACATCGGCGGACATTTAGCGCGCCCCGCGGGTGGCGCGTGCCACGGGCGCAAGCCTTGAGCAGACAGAGCGAGGAAAAAATGAGCTGGGAACCGGAAGTTGCAGAGCTGCGGCACCGCGAGGCCCTGGCCAGGGAGCTCGGCGGTCCCGACAAGGTCAGGCGCCAGCACGAGGCGGGCAAGCTGACGGTGCGCGAGCGCATCGCGGCGCTCCTTGACCCGGAGAGCTTTCACGAGCTCGGGGCGCTGGCGGGGCGGGCGAGCTACGGGCCGGACGGCGCGCTCAGCGGGTTTTCGCCGGCGAACTTCCTGTTTGGTCGCGGGCGCATCGCCGGGCGGCCGGTGGTCGTCGGCGGTGATGACTTCACCGTGCGCGGCGGGGCGGCCGACGCGGCGATCTGGGAGAAGCAGGTGATGGCCGAGCAGATGGCCTGCGAGCTGCGCCTGCCGATCATCCGCCTTGTCGACGGCACCGGCGGCGGCGGCTCGGTCAAGTCGCTGGAGACCAGCGGCCGCACCTACGTCCCGTATAACCCGGGCTGGGAGTGGGTGGTGCAGAACCTCGGCACCGTGCCGGTGGTGGCGCTGGCGCTCGGGCCGGTCGCCGGCCTCGGGGCGGCGCGGGTGGTGTCCAGCCACTACTCGCTGATGGTCAAGGACCTGTCGCAGCTGTTCATCGCCGGGCCGCCCGTGGTGGCGCAGCTCGGCGAGCACCGGACCAAGGAGGAGCTCGGCGGCAGCGCCATCCACACCCGCAACGGCGTCGTCGACGACGAGGTAGCCAGCGAGGCCGAGGCGTTCGCCCGCGCCCGGCGCTTTCTGTCCTACCTGCCCTCGTCGGTATACGAGCTGCCCGCGGCGATTCCCGAGGCGGATCCGGTGGACCGGCGCGCCGACTGGCTCATCGGCGCGGTGCCGCGCGACCGCCGCAAGGTCTACAAGATGCGGCCGATCATCGAGGCGGTGCTCGACGCCGGCAGCTTCTTCGAGCTCGGCCGCCACTTTGGCCGCTCGGCGATCACCGGCCTCGGGCGGCTGGGCGGCTGGCCGGTGGCGGTGCTGGCCAATGACCCCTACATCTACGGCGGCGGCTGGACCGCCGACGCGGCGCAGAAGGTCACCCGCTTCATCGATCTCGCCGAGACCTTCCACCTGCCGGTGGTGCACCTAGTGGACAACCCGGGCTTCGTCATCGGCCTGGCAGCCGAGCAGTCGGCGGCGATCCGGCACGGCTCGCGCGCGCTGGCGGCGGTGTACCAGGCGCGGGTGCCGTGGTGCTCGGTGATCGTGCGCAAGGCGTTTGGCGTCGCCGGGGCGGCGCACCAGAACGCCGCGCGCTTCCACTATCGCTACGCCTGGCCATCGGCAGAGTGGGGCTCGCTGCCGCTGGAAGGCGGCATCGAGGTCGCCTACCGCGCCGAGCTCGCCGCGGCGGCCGACCCGGCGGCGCTGCGCGCCCAGATCGATCAGCGCCTGTCGCAGGTCCGCTCACCGCTGCGCACCGCCGAGGCGTTCTGGGTCGAGGAGATCATCGACCCCCGCGACACTCGGCCGCTTTTGTGCGAGTTCGCCCGCCTGGCGGCGCCGCTGCGCCGACCCGGTCCGAGCGCGTTCGCACTGCGTCCGTAAAGCCGCCGGCCGCGAGCGCCGCGTTGAAAAAGGACTGCGCTCTGCTGCAGTCCGCGACGGTGCGCGGCGCTCCGTCCTATGTTAAGATGGACATCCTATTTCCCTCCATGACTCTGTCCGGCTTGTCCCTGCAGGTGGAGCTCGCGACTCCGGAGCCGCCCTCCGGAGCTCCGCGTCGGGTCGCGAGTTTCCCACCGCGGGGCGACGGGCGTGGGCCGGCAGGGCCAGCTCAACTTTTGTGCTCGCAGCGGGGCTTGCAGGGTCCCGCGACAGTTGTCCAGGAAGATGTGTCCCAAGCAAGATTTCCGCAGTCATTCTGTTTTAAGTCGTCTGGCAATATTACAAGTCGTACTAAGTGCGCTGGCCACTCCGGGCTGCCGCAGCCCGCCGGCACCCCGGGGGAGCGCCTGGCTGGCCGCGAGCTTGCGCGACGCGCAGAGCGGTCATAAGACCTCGCGGGCGTGGCGCTCCGGAGTGCTGCGCGGGATGCGCATTCCCGATGGCGCGTTCGTCCGCGCCGCCGGCACCGAGCTTACTGTGGGCGGCAGTCCGTTCGCCTTCGTCGGCGCCAACTTCGACGGCATCCACGGCGACGATCAGCGCGGCCGCCTGAGCGAGGTGCTGGCGGCGATGGCCGAGGACGGGATCACCGTCGGCCGCCAGTGGGTGGTCGGCGAGCACCCGACCGGAGACTGCGGCAGGTATCTGAAGCCCTACCTTTTCCGCTGCGGACCGGACGCGTTTCTGGAGGAGACCTACCAGCAGCTCGATCGGGTGCTGGCGCAGGCGCGCGAGCACGGCATCCGGGTCATCCTGACTCTGTCCAACCAGTGGGGCGACTACGGCGGAATTCCCATGTACCTGCGCTGGGCCGGCCTTCCCAGCGGGGAGTCGGCAAGCGAGGCGTTCTACTCCGATCGCCGGGTGAAGGAGTTCTTCCGCGCGGGGCTCGATCGCCTGCTCAGTCGGGTCAACAGCATCACCGGCGAGCGCTACATTGACGATCCGACGATCTTTTCGTGGGAGCTGATGAACGAGTCCTCGGTCGACACCGCGGCCGGCGCGGCTGCGCGGCGGCGCTGGATCGTCGAGATGGCGCGCTACATCAAGCGCCGCGATCCCAACCACCTGGTCGCCGCCGGGCTGCGCGGCTACGCCCGGCAGTCGCAGCGGCAGGAGTGGATCCAGGTCCACCGGCTCCCCGAAGTAGACTACTGCGACAGCCACCTGTACCCGCAGGAGGAGCCGCACATCACCTCGTGGGAGCTTTTGCGCGACTTCCTGTCCGATCGCGCCCACCTGGCGCGCGCGGTTATCCGCAAGCCGCTCATCATCGGCGAGTTCGGGTTCCGGACCGACAGCGCGCCGATCTGGCTCGGGCTGCCGCGCGCCGAGTGGGTGGCGCGCATGCTGCGCCACGTGCGGGCGCAGGGGGCGGCGGGGGCCCTGGTGTGGATCTATCAGCCGTTCTTCAACAAGCCGCGCGACTACGGAATCTACGTCGATCGCGCCGAGACCGATGATCTGCGCTGGGCGCTGCGCGCGGCGGCGCAGCAGGTGGCGGCGAGCCTGACCCCGCGCGCCCCGGTGCGCCGCCGCCCGCATGAGCTTGAGATCGACGCCGGCCTGCGCCCCCCGCAGCTGCTGTGAGAGGGCCTGGGGCCGGGCTGACGCCGCGCGGCCCCCGCCTGTCGACCCCTGGCCGCAGTCCCTGCACTCCCGGCGCGTCGAGTCCGGACTCCGGGTCAGAGGCCGGCAGAAAGGGAGAGCTCGCGGGGCGCGGCTACGGCTTTACCGCGCAGTCGGCCTCGATCTGCGGCCACTCCGGCTGGTGGCGCAGGAGCTCGCAGGCCTGCTCGACCAGACCCTCGGCGGCGGCCGGATAGATGGCGGCGCGGTTGCCGGTGGAGTGGGTGACCAGCAGGTGCTGGCCGTCGGGCGAGGGCTCGGCGTAGGTGCTGTCCTCGATGTGCAGGACCTGGAGCTGCTGGCCGCTGCGGGCGTCGAAGACGCGCACCGTCTGGTCGTCCCCCTGGGTGACGATGCGCCGGCCATCGCGGAAAAAGACCGCCGAGGACATCGCGTCCAGGTGCCCGACCAGGTTGACGATCGGCTTGCCGCTCTGCAGGTCCCACAGCTGCGGCTCGACCCCGCCGACCACCAGGCGCAGCCCGTCGGGGGAGAACCAGACGAACGCGGCGCGCCCGGGGGTGCACGGGGTGGTGAGCAGCGCCTCGCCGGTCTGGGCGTCGATGACCCGCGCCCGGCCATCGGCGTCCCCGGTCGCCAGCCGGCGCCCGTCGGGCGAGAACACCAGGTTGCCGAGCATCACCCCGGACCCCCCGAGGCTGCGCAGCAGGCGCTTGTCGCGCCACCGCCAGATCTTGACCGTGTGCTCCGGATCGACGGTCGCCAGCTCCTCCCCGTCGGCGGAGAACGCCAGCCGGCTCAGCCGGAAATCGTCGCGCTGGTAGCCGACCAGGAGCTCGCCCTTGCCGGTCCGCCAGTCCCACACCCAGACATCGCCGCCGTGGATGAGCGAGGTCGCCAGCTGCCGCCCGTCGGGCGAGAAGGTGATGTGCATCACCGCCGAGGGGTGCTCGAGGCGCGCGAGCTCGCGCCCCGTGCGGGCGTCGAAGACCCGCGCGGTGCGATCGCGGCCGGCGGTGGCCACCTGCTGGCCGTCGGGCGAGTACACCGCCTTGTCCACCGTGTCGGTGTTGCCGGTGAAGACCTGCAGGTGCTGCCCGCGCTCGGCGTTCCAGACCCGCGCGCTGTGGTCGAAGCTGGCCGTCACGACGGTCCGGCTGTCGGGGGCGAACGCCGCCGAGTTGACCGCATCGGAGTGCCCGCGCAGGACCGACAGGAGCTGCCCGCCGGGAATCGCGAAGACCCGCGCCAGCCGGTCGAAGCCGACGGTCACCAGCCGCTGGCTGTCGGGGGAGAACGCCGCCCACAGCGGAATCAGGCTGTTGGACTCCATGGTCGCCTGCAGCTTGCCGGTGTGGAAGCTCCACAGCGAGGCGGTGCCGTCCAGGCCAGTGGTGAGCAGGTAGCGGCCGTCGGGGCTCGGGATGGCGATGCGGATGCGGCTCTGCGGGGTGTGCAGGGTGTGGCGCAGGGCGCCGGTGCGGGCGTCGAACAGCCACACCTTGGCGCCGATGCCGCCGTAGGCGAAGACGGTCGCGCCGTCGCCCGAGAAGCCGGCGAACAGGTGCTCGCCGGGGTCGAGCTTCTCGCCCGCCGGCAGCCGGTAGGCGCGCACGAGCCGGCCGTCCTGCGCGGCGTGGATGTTGATGACGCCGCTGCGCAGCCCGCTGGCGAGCAGCCGGCCGTCGGGGCTGAAGGCGCCTTCGTAGAGGGTCGCGGTGCCCGGCAGGCGGGCGAGCAGGCGGGCGCTCGCCGGGTCCCATAGCCATGAGGTCACCTGGTTGGGCGAGCCGCTCACGGTGGCGGTGAGCAGCCGGTCGCCGCCGCGGGAGAAGAAGGCCCGGCGGACATCGCCGCGGTGCGGGAGGCAGCGGAGCTTCTGGCCGCTCGGCCGATCCCACAGGCAGGCCGAGTCGTCCTGGCTGGCGGTCACCACCTGCGTCCCGTCGGGCGAGAACGCCGCCAGGCGCAGCGGCTCCTTGTGCCCCTCGTAGGCGCGCAGGAGCTGGCCGCTGGTCGCGTCCCACAGCCGCGCCGTGCCGTCCTGGCTGGCGGTGAGCACGCTGCGCCCGTCGGGGGAGAACACCGCGAAACGGACCTGCCCGCGGTGGCCGTGCAGCGGCAGTGAGCGCTTGGCGGCGTCCACCGCCTGGCTCAGCCCCTCGAGCGCCGAGGCCAGCGGCAGCTCGTGGCTGCGCCGGTTGGCGGCGATCGAGTTGAGGCTGATGAGCAGCGCCGGGATCTCGCGCCCGGGGAGCTCGGCGAGGCTCACCGCGCGCGCCCCGAGCTCCGCCTTGGCGACCCGGTCGTGGAGCAGCCGCTGCTCCTGGGCGAGCTCGTGCTGCTGCGCGGCGAGCCGCTGCTGCTCGCCGGCGAACTGGCGCTGCCGCTGCACCTCGCGGCGCTGGAAGCCGAGCAGGCCGAGGAACAGCGGGATGACCAGCAGCGCCGCGCTGAGCGCCCGCCGCCGCCACGCGTGGCTGCGCAGAAGGGCGCGCGCCGCCTCGACGAACTCCGCCTTGGCGACGGTAAGCTCGGTGTCGGCCAGCCCGACCTCGGCGAGCTCGCCGAGCTGGCGCTCGGTCCACAACAGCTCGGGCGGCCGGCCCAGGCGCCGCCACTCGGCCGCGGCGGTGGTCAGCCGCTCGTCGACCGCCCGCCGCTCGAGCTCCCCGTTCAGCCACTTCTGCAGGGTCGGCCAGCCCTGGAGCAGGGCCTCGTGGGCGATCTCGTAGGTCGGCTCGGCGTCGCCGTGGCGCACCGACAAGAGGCGCCCG
>DAOMZC010000219.1:0-8431 GCA_035437965.1 Pseudomonadota bacterium | reverse complement strand
CCACCGGAGAGGTCCGCCGCTCGCTGCACTGGCGGCTCCTTTTCCGCGGCGCGGCCGCAGCGTGATTTTTCGGCCGGAAGCGGCGATGGATGGGATGATGGACGCACCGGGCCGCGTGGGAGACGCAGGGTGAGCCAGGAACCGGGCGGGAAATAAACCGCCGCTCCGCATCGTGCGTTGACATGCAAGGTCACTTGGGAGGATTCGCGATGCGTGCGCCACGTTCCTGTTCCTCGAAGCTCGCCGGACTGCTGCTGCTGACGCTGGGGGGCTGTCCGGAGCCGACCAAGCCGCCGGCTGCCACCACCCGATCCGGGGAGCCGGACAAGCCTGCCGCCGCGGGGCCGAGCGACAAGGTCGTCGCGCCCGCCGGGGGTCCCGCGGCCATCCCGCAGCTCATCGTCGGGCCGGTCGAGCCGGGCGGTCCCGAGCCGGGCACCTCGCCCAAGCCTGAAGGACCCGCGGGGCCCAAGCCGCCGCTGCCGCCGCTGCCGCCGGAGAAGGCGGAGCCGCCGTCGCCGCGGCTCGCCGAGCTGCCCGAGCCGCAGATCCTCAAGGGCAAGGTCGAGTCGTTCTTCGCCGGCCATGCCCAGCGCCGCGTCTACATCCAGACCGACAAGCCGCTCTACAAGCCGGGCGAGACCATCTGGCTCAAGGTGTGGGATCTGACCGCGCGGGCGCTCGCGACAAGCCACGGCTCGGCGGGGATGTACGTCGAGCTTATAAGTCCCAAGGGCGCGCAGGTGGCGCGCCACAAGCTGCACGAGCCGGGCGGCACGGCGCAGACCGACTTCCCGCTGGCGGCGGGGCTGCTCGGTGGCGAGTACACCCTGCGCGTCAAGACCTTCGACGGCGTGACCGCCGAGCGGCCGATCGTCGTGCAGAGCTATGAGGCGCCGCGGCTCAAGCTGCAGCTCGAGTTCGTGCGCAAAGCCTACGGCCCCGGCGACGAGGTGACCGCCACCATCGCGGTGAAGCGGCCGACCGGCGAGCCGCTCAAGAACCACACCCTCACCGCGGCGGTGCGCCTGGACGGCCAGGATCTGCCGCGGGTGACGCTGCAGACCGACGCCCAGGGCGAGGGCCTGGTCCGCTTTCAGCTGCCGCAGGAGATCGCGCTGGGCGACGGCCTGCTCACCGTGCTCGCAGACGACGGCGGGCTCACCGAGTCGATCGCCAAGCGGGTGCCGATCATCGTCAAGAAGCTGATGCTGAGCGTGTACCCCGAGGGCGGCGAGCTGGTCGAAGGCGTGCCCGGCCGGATCTACTTTGAGGCCAAGAACCCCCTGGGCAAGCCGGCCGACATCGCCGGACACCTCGTCGATGACGCCGAGCAGACGGTGGCGCGCTTCGAGAGCGTGCGCGATGGCCTGGGCCGCGTCGATTTCACGCCCATGCCGGGCCGCCACTATCACCTGGAGATCGACCGCCCGGTGGGCGTCGCCGAGCAGTACCCGGTGCCCACCGCGCTCACCGCGGGGTGCGTGCTGCGCAGCATCGATGATCTGGACGGGCAGCAGCTGGCGACGCGGGTGAGCGTGCGCTGCACCCAGGCACGCAAGGTCTTGCTCGCCGCGACGCTGCGCGAGAACCTGCTGGACGCGGCGGCGGTCGAGGTCCAGCCCGAGCGGCCGGCGATCGTGTACCTGGAGCCGCGCGGGGTCGGCAGCGAGGCCCTGGCCAAGGCGCAGGGGGCGATGCGGGTCACCGTGTTCTCGCAGGACATGGTGCCGCTGGCCGAGCGGCTCATCTACCGCAACCGGCGGGCGCGCCTGGACGTGAAGGTCGAGCCGCGCAAAAAGAGCCTGGTCCCGCGTGAGAAGGTCGAGCTCGACATCACCACCACCGACGCCCTGGGGCACCCGGTGCCGGCCGATCTGGCGCTTGCGGTCGTCGATGACACGGTGCTGAGCTTCGCCGATGACAAGACGGGGCACATGCTGAGCCGGCTGTATCTTGAGCCCGAGCTTCCCGGCAAGATCGAGGAGCCGAACTTCTACTTCGGAACCGCGATCTAAACAAACTCAATAATTACGCACACCTCCGACGTGGACGCTAAGAGCGGTCCGCCCGGCCGAGCCGCAATCGTCGCGCACCTACACAAAGAGCTGGGACCACCACGGGACCACCAGGTCGTGGTACGATCGCGCGGGGGTGTCCCTTGGGTGAGATCCTTCGCAAGACCAAGGCCGGGAAGTTTCTCGGCTTCTACCTGCGCTGGTACGAAAATGGCCGCCGCCGGCAGCTGGCGAGCAAGCAGCCGACCTATGCCGAGGCTCGGCGCATGCTCCAGGCCATCGAGGGGCGCATCGCCCGCGGCCGGGCTGGGCTCGACGAGCCGCCGGCTCCGACCGAGACCATGACCGTCGCCAAGCTGATTGAGAGGTTCCTCGCTGAATACAGCCGCCCCCGGGTCAAGGATATTGACGACTACCGGAGTAGCGCGCGGACCGCGCTGCGGCGTGTCCTGCCGCAGCTCGGCGACCGACCGGCCGATGCCGTCAAGCCCGCCGAGGTGGCCAAGCTACGGGATCTGCTCGGTCGGCGCTACGCCGCGGCCAGCGTCAAGGTGAGCCTTGCCTTCCTCCACACGGCCTTCTCCTTTGCTACTCGCGAAGGTCTCGTGCCGCACAATCCTTGTCGCGGCGTCGAGCGCCCGCGGCAGCGCGGCTTGCTGGAGTTCCTGAGCCTGGATGACGCGACGCGGCTCCTGGAGCATACGCGCGAGCATGCGCCGGGACTTTATCCCATGATCGCCACGGCTCTCCACACGGGGTTAAGGAAAGGTGAGCTCTTCGGGCTGAGCTGGAACCATGTCGATCTAGCGGGACGGCGCATTGATGTCATGCGGAGCTGCCGCAAGGCTCCCAAGGGCGGGAGCCCCCGTCATCTGCGCCTGCCCGCTGCGCTCGTGCCCATCCTGACGGGGTGGCGGCAGCGCTGCCCACCTACGGTCGAGGGGCTGGTCTTCCCGATTGCGCGGCGGGGCGTCGTCAACATGGGACAGAGCAAGGACATGCTGGACATCGCGGCGGTACTGCGGGCCGCCGGCTGCCCGCAGCTGCAGCGGCCCTGGCATGCCCTGCGCCACACGTTCGCCAGCCACTACGTCATGGCTGGGGGAAACATCCTGGCGCTGCAAAAAATCCTCGGGCACTCAGACATCAAGATGACGCTGATTTATGCTCACCTGGCCCCCGACTATCTGGGTGAAGAGATGGATCGGGTGCGCTTCCAGCGGGGCTAGAAAATCCAGCGGGCCGGTGGGTTGCGCTCCGGAAGAGCTGATTTTTCTACGGCTGCGCGGGGTAGATCTGGCCGCGCATCTCGCCGTAGAAAGTGTGCGCTTTGGTGTGGAGGTTGAAGTAGAGCACTCCCTTGCGCGCCAGGTACTCCAGGTTGGCGATGGTCATCGACTGCGTCGGTAGGCCGAGCTCGGCGGGGCAGCTCTCGGGCAGGGCAGGCTTTAGTCCCTTGGGCATCTGCTTCACGTAGGTGATGTTCTTGTTGCTGAGCTCCACCGCGAGCTTGCCGTCAACGAACGTCTTGGTCAGGTCGCCGAACTCACCGAAGTCGACGATGATCGGGCCGAGCACTCCCGGCGGGCCGCAGTGCACATGGAACATGACTATATCGGCCGGATTGACTCCCTTGATCTGGACATCGACATAAGCCCGGCTGAGATCGCGGCTGAAGCGGATCACACCGACCCCGCGTGAGGGGCGGCTCTCGCGCGGGATGGCGGGGGCGCTGGAGGTGAGGCCGATCGCCTTGGCGAGGAGCTTGGGCGCATCGGTCTCCTCGCCAGGCTGCTGCGCGGGGCTCATGTAGCCCTCGTACAGCGTGTAGGTCGTCGCGCCGAGGGCGGGGTCCTTGGCGTGAGCGGTCGAAGCAGAGAGCAGCACGGCGAGCGGGAGCAGCATGGCATGACGCATGGCAGATTCCTCCTAGGATGGTTCAAGTCGTTGCAAACATGGGTACGGTACAGATCCTTCAGGATCACAAGGTTTTCAGGTACTCTACGAGCGCCCAGCGGTCGGCCTCTGTGAGCTTGGTGCCGTATTCATGGCCACGGTTCGAGTTGCCGACCCCGGTGGTGTCAAGCACGAAGGGAACCTGCCCCGCGCTGACGTAGCCCACCTTGCGGGGGTCGTATTCCCAGCGGCCGACGGCGAACTTCCGCGGCCGCTCCGCCGGAGGCAGCAGCAGGTCATAAAGCGTCGGCACCGAGCCATTGTGCAGGTAGGGCGCCGAGGCCCAGACGCCATTGAGCGGGCGCGCCTTGTAGGCCATCAGCTCGGCGGAAGGGTCGCTGTCGCTGCGCTGCGGGTGGTCGCCGTGCTTGACGCCCGCGGTCACTCCGTGCAGCTTGGCGCTGGTGATGGCGCGCAGCGCCGCCGTCGGCTGCGCTGCCAGAGTGCGGGTGACCAGATCGCCGATCAGTGCCAAGGCGCCGAGCTCGCGGCCGTACTTCTCTCCCTTGGGAGAGATCGCTCCCTCCAGAATCCCCGCCGGCGCCCGCGCCTGAACGAGGTTCTTGGCGCTCTGGTCATCGGTACCGACGACGTTGATGCCCGTGATGATGGCGACGACCTTGCGCTGCGGATCATCGCGCACGATGGCGGCGTGGCAGGACTGGCACTCGGCCTTGTACAGACTCTCGCCGCGGGCGGCGAGCTGGCGATCGATCGGCGGCAGGATGCTCTCTGGCCAGCGCGGCGAGGTCAGGCGGCGCAGCGACTCCTCCATCGCGACCAGCGTATTCCCGGGGACGGTGGAAGCGTATCCTTTCTTGGCTTCTTTCTCGGTCTCGTAGTGCTTCACCTGAATATGCCCGAACACCCCCAGGACTTCGCCGGTGTTGCGGCCGAGCGAACCGGCACCGGCGTTCGATGCGAATCCCGTCCACTGTACGTAGTCATGGCGCGGCGCGTCCCACAGGACCGGGAAGCTCGCCGGCGCGTTGGCCTGGATGCTGTTCTTCGGGTCGCTGGTAAAGCGGATCGCCTGGTTGATGATGCGATCGATGGCGTCGAGGCGGCCGAAGCCCTCGGCCGTGGGGGTGTGGTTTACGGTGTTATAACTCTCAAACCAGCGCAGGGTCGCGGTCAGGCTCTGTCGGGCCGCCTCGCGGTTCAGCGCGCCGGAGCCGCGCCCGGCCTGGGCGGCGACGAAGCGAGTCAGCTTGGCCTCATCCGCAAGGGTCGCGGTCAGCGCCGCCTGGAGGGCCAGGAACAACCCCGTGACATCGGCCAGTGCCTGGGCCCCATCGATGCGTATGGCGGTGCCGCGGTAGTTTATCTGCGAGGTATGGCAGGCGGCGCAAGTGAGGCCCACCTGATCACCATGGCGGGAGAATCCCACCGGCAGCGCGTCGGGGTTGTTCGGCGTCTTGTGCTGGGTGAGGAAGCGGAAGCGGGCGAGGTTTTCCGGCTGGATGAAGGGGCGCTGATTATCCGCCTGCTCCAAGTGGATGAGAGTCTGATAGGGGAGCAGGACCGAGCCCTGATCGGCGTGATAGAACCACAAGGTCTCGGGCGGGCCCCAGCCCTGGTCGAGGTAGACGACGCGGGTCGCGCGGTCGCCGTACAGATCCTCGGAGAGGACCAGGGCGCCGCGCTCGCCGATACCCTGAAGCACCGCTTGCGCCTTCGCAGCTGCGAGCGGCGCCGCGGAGACGGGCGCGCTTCCGCTCGCACCGGCAGTGAACATGATAAGTAAAGCCAAGAAGGTGAAACGTCGCTTCATGGAGGGCTCCAGGTGGCTGGGGAAGGTCAGGTGGCGGGTCCGAGGGATACTCTGATAGCCAAGGCTAGGGGGCTCGTCACCGTCGGTCAATGTCCAGATTCGGCCACCTCATGGTCGATTTTTGGGCATCGCATCCGGCGCCGCGCTCCTGGCGCGCACGCGGTCGGCGGCGGCCCCAGGATGGGGCTCTCGATTCGTGGCTAAAAAAATTATTGGTTTGGATGATAGTTTTTTCGCGCCTTTTTCGCCCTACCCAGTGAAGCCAGCGAGCCGACGAGTGGATCGGCATAAACCAGTTCATCAAAGGAGAATTTGTTATGGAAAAACTTATCGTAACTATTGAACCGTCGGAAGGCGACCAGCTGTTCTACCTGGCGGTGGCGCCTACCGAGGCTGGGAAGCCAGCTCGCGGCATGGTCATATTCGGCCTTCGCGTCACCTGCAGCGGCGCCGACGCGACCCTGAAAGAGATCCAGGTCGCGTTCCCTGACAGCTCGCTGGCAGAGAAGAAGTTTGCCCGCGACCTGCAGTTCACCAAGGAGCAGCCGACAAGATCCATCTGGCTGGAGCCGCAGGAGGCCATCGAGCTGCCCGCCGTCGCGCCACCCATCATCCGGGTTCGCCTGATCTTCGAAGGACTCGAGCCGTTCGAGCGCAAGTTGTCTCTGGTGCGGCACAACAGTCCCAACCCCAAGGGCAGCTACAGCTTCCCCGGCCGCGCCGCCGACCTCGGGCCCGACGAGTATTTCGAGCCCAATGCCCGCCATGCCGGTGGCGGCGGCGTGCAGTTCCACTACGACATCCACTGCCTGGGCTGGGACCCGGGCGCCGAAAAGTTCCGGTCCACTCGCCCCGGGACGGACGGCAAAAAGAACGCCGACAGCATCATCTGGGGCAAGCCGGTCTACGCCATGGCCGATGGGGTCGTCATCCACGCCGAGTGGAAGTTTGACGACAACCCCTTTCCCGGGGCGCGTCTGCTCCAGCGTGGCGCCGAGTATCTGGGGGGCGAGCTCGAGGAGGTGGCCCTGGCCAACCTGGCCCCGGCCACCAATGCCGAAGTCAAGCGGCGCATGCTGGCGGCCGTACGCACGCAGGGCGACCTCAAGGTGATCGTCTTTGAGCAGTCCGATGACGCATTCACGCTCACCCGCCTCGGTGACGCCAAAGGCCCCCCGTGCGAGAAGGTGGCGGTGGCCGGGCTTGGTGAGACCCGGGCGGTCACCGCGACCCAGGCGGGGGGAGCGATGACCCTCACGCGGTGGGACATCTTGCCCGATGGGAGCCAGGTCAAGGCGGTTGACAGCGTCACGGTCCCCGGGGTCGAGGCAGTCGCAGTGGCCGCGCTGACCGCGAAGCGGGTCGTGACCGCGACCCGCACCAGCACTGGCCCGCTGACCCTGGCGATCTGGGATCTGACCACCGCGGGAATAACGCACACGCCCATTGCCATCAAGGCGGCGTTTGGGTCGCCGCAGGTCTTCGAGCTGACCGCGCTGAGCCCCTCGCGGCTGGTCACGCCCTTGCGGGCAGACGATGGGACGCTGAAGGTCATCGTCTGGGACCTCGTGAGCGACCCGGTCACCGGCGCGGTCACGCTGGTGCGGCGCGGCGATGCGGCAGCGGCCGGCGCGATTACGCTAGTCGCGGCGACCAGGACCTCTGTGGACAACCAGCTTGCCACGGCAGTGCGCAAGGTTAGCGGCGAGTGCGAGCTCGCCTACTGGGACATCGATGATAACGGCGCCATCAGCAAGACCGCCAGTACCAGCACCGACGCGGTCTCGCTAGTCGGGATCTGCATGTTCAAGAGGAAGACGCTGGCGACGGCGGTGCGCACGGCGGCGGGGAACCTCCAGGTCGACGTCTGGTACCTCGATCCGGACAGTAAGAAAATCATCCACAAGGCGGCGCACGACGCTGGACCCATCGACCGTCTCGCCCTTGCCAACGTGCCGAGCTTGAGCGACACCGCGGCGACTCTGGTGCGCACGGGCGGCCACCTGAAGCTCATCCTGTGGCGGCTGACCGGACAGAATGGCTTGGCGATCCTGCACGGCAACGAGCTGGTCGGGTACTACCATATGCAGAAAGACAGCCTGAACCCCGCCTTGCGGGTGCCGGGCAGCGTGGTGAAGCTCGGGCAGCTCCTCGGCAAGGCCGGAAACTCCGGAGCCGCCGACGGCCCGCACCTGCACATCAGCGCCTCCCGGGTGGACCCGGCGCTGACCCCGCAGGAGGTCATGAAGCAGCGCGCCAGCGGCCAGCTCGTCGATGTCGTCCGCCCGTTGCCGTTCCATGGCGCCAAGGCAATGATCGCGGCGAACCTGAAAAAGGGGGGTGCAGAGAAGAACCCGCTGTCGACTCTGGACAGCCAGGGCGTCTACTTTGACCGCTACGCCATCTTGCCAGACTGAAGATCTGAATCGCTCAAGCAGGCCAAATTCATCGACTGCGCCATGCCACTATCAGCGCCAAGGGTCAGACGCCTGAGCTCCGCCCCATAGCTCTGCCCAGCCGAGTTACCGATCCTGCCCTACCGCAGCCTACACTGAGCTACGGGACCCCAGCGGGACCACGGCTTTTTCAGCCCCCTTTGCTACATCGTCGGTACCAGGAAAAGTGCGGGCCGAACTTCTACTTCGGAACCGCGATCTAAACAAACTCAATAATTACGCACACC